>CBDUUO010000211.1:0-5812 GCA_965370395.1 uncultured bacterium | reverse complement strand
GCCAGATTGCCGGTTTGCATGCCCTCACCGACGGCGTCATCAACGAAATCATCGCTCATGCCACCGCCGCTATATACTTTGACCCCAAGGTGGACACGATCTTCGAAATCGGAGGGCAGGACGCCAAATACACTTACATCACCAATGCGGTGCCATCCGACTATGCCATGAATGAAGCCTGTTCGGCCGGCACCGGATCGTTTTTAGAAGAATCGGCCTACGAGACCCTTGGGGTTGAAATGGAAAAAATCGCCGGTGTAGCCCTGCAGGGGGAGCATCCGCCAAATTTTAATGACCAGTGCGCCGCATTTATATCTTCGGATATCAAAAACGCCATTCATGAGGGGGTCCGGCACCCGGACATTATTGCAGGGCTGGTCTATTCCATCTGCATGAACTATTCAAACCGCGTAAAAGGCAACCGACCGGTGGGTGAAAAAGTATTTATGCAGGGCGGTGTTTGCTACAACAAAGCCATACCGCTGGCAATGGCATCGCTGGTCGGCAAACCCATCGTTGTTCCGCCGGAACCCGGACTCATGGGAGCATTCGGTGTAGCGCTGGAAGTTAAAAATCGAATCGATACGGGGTTGATGCCCGAAGCCCATTTTGACCTGCAGAACCTGGAAGACCGTGAAGTCACGTACAAAAAACCATTTGTATGCAAAGGCGGCAAAGAAAAATGCGACCGGCGCTGTGAAATCGCCATGATCCAAGTGGAGGGGAAAAAATATCCTTTCGGTGGCGCCTGCAACCGTTATTATAATCTACGCCATAATGTCCATTATGATGTCAAAAAGCTGGACCTCGTTCAATTGCGCCAGCAGCTTATATTTGAGAAATATGGGGCCCTTCCCCCGGCGGATAGGGGTATCAAACAACGGGGAGTTGTGGGGTTTAACAGAAGCTTTTTGATCAACACCTATTACCCGCTGTATTCTAATTTTTTCTCTGAACTGGGCTACAAAGTTATCTTACCTCAAGAGCCCTCCCAGGAAGGTATTGACCAGTGCAACGCCCCTTTTTGCTATCCGGTTGAACTGGCCCACGGCTTTTTCTATTCGCTAATCGAATCCAACCATCCACCCGACTATATTTTTCTACCGCACTTCAAAGCGGTACCCGATGATAAAAACGCCGATCCGAATTCACAATCCCAGGTGTGCCCTTTGGTTCAGGGTGAAACGTTTTATCTGCAAATTACCTTTCGCAAAAAGCTGGACCAACTCGCCCAGGATGGCACAAAGCTGTTAACTCCGTTGATCGATCTGTCACAGGGAATAGATGATGCCCGCAGGCCTTTGATTCAAGCCGCCATTCAAATGGGATTAAAACGCAAAGCGGCTGAAAAAGCATTTCAAAAAGCACTGCAGAAACAAATCGATTGCATGACGGAAATGCAAACCATCGGCCAAAAAGCTTTAGCGGAATTGGAAGCTGAACCGGATAAATACGCTGTGGTTGTTTTCTCGCGACCCTATAACGGATATGCTGATGAAGCCCACATGGGTATCCCCCATAAGTTCGCTTCCAGAGGCATTCTGGTGATACCGTTGGATTTTCTCAAATTCGACAAAGAACGTTCCAAGCGGCACATGTACTGGGGAATGGGCAAACTGATAATGAAAGCCGGTCGCCTGGTCAAACGCCATCCCCAGCTGTTCGGCACTTATATCACCAACTTTTCCTGCGGGCCGGATTCATTTGTGGTCGGATATTTCAGAAAAATTATGGGCCGCAAACCTTCATTAACATTGGAGCTGGACAGCCACACGGCGGATGCGGGACTGGAAACACGCGTCGAAGCGTTTCTGGATATTGTGCACGCCTACCGGCAGCTGGTGGCCCAGAAAAAAATTATTCACAAAGAAAAGACGTTTTTAGCGGCTCAGATAGCCAATCAAAACGGAACGGTAAACGTGATAACATCTTCCGGTGAAGCTATACCGATGAGCGATCCAAGGGTTACGGTGCTGCTCCCATCCATGGGGAAGTTAACTTCAGAGGGATTTGCAGCCGTCTTGAGAGGATCGGGATTTCATGCCAAAGCGCATCGACCGTCTGATGAAGCCATCTTGAAGCTGGGACGTGCCAACACATCGTGTAAAGAATGCCTACCGCTGATTCTTACGACGGGAACACTCCTGAGTTATATAAATAACGGCAAGCGCGATGGAGAAGTTCTCGTCTATTTCTTTGCCACCGGCTCCGGGCCTTGCCGTTTCGGACAATATTATATTTTTATGGAAGATCTCATCAAACGACTGCAAATTCCAGACGTGGCCTTATTTACGCTGTCGGCCGAAGACTCCTATGGGGGGATGGATAAAGATTTTGAAACCCGCGCCTGGTGGTCGGTTGTTGTTGCCGACGTCATGGAAGATATTCGATCGATGATTTTGGCCAATGCCGTAGACCCGCAAAAAGCAATCGAAATATTCGAGGGGGGTTGGCAGGTGATATTGACGACGCTGGAAACTGGAGAATTTTCCGTACTTGAAAAGCAATTGATGCGCACCGCCAAGCACCTTCGCCAAATTGTCTTGAAGCGACCGTCAGAAACAGTTCCGACAATCACTCTGTCAGGAGAGATATTTGTGCGCCGGGATGCGCTCTCCCGTCAATACCTAACCGAACGTCTGGCTGAAAAAGGGTTTGCCACCAGTTGTTCACCGGTTGCAGAATGGGTTTTATATTGCAACTACATGGTCGATGAAGGGCTCAGTGCCGAATCCATGACGATGAAGGAGAAGCTAAAATTTAAGATCCGCAACAAATTCCAGGCTCGCTACGAAAAACGAATCAAATCGATTCTTTCCGAATCAGGGCTGGTGCACGCTGAGCCCGTCGATATCGACACCTTCATCAACAATGCTTCAAGCTACATATCAAAAAATCTTCCGGGGGAAGCCGTTCTAACCGTCGGAGGCTCCCTGGCCGAAATTGTTTCCCATTCCTGCGGCGTCATCGCCATCGGTCCGTTTGGCTGCATGCCCAACCGGTTGTCGGAGGCCATTTTAAACGAAACCATGACCAGCAACGGAAAGCTGGCTACCGAACCGCAAAACCAACAACTCAAGGCGGTTCTTGCCGATGTCGAAAACCTGCCATTTCTGGCAATTGAAAGCGACGGCTCTCCTTTCCCGCAGCTCATTGACGCCAAGCTGGAAACTTTCTGCCTGAGGGCTGAGCGACTGCATAAACGCTTAATGGAATACCCGAAAAAGTCAAACCCCCATTAGATAACAAGCGAACCGGGAAGGCTCCGGACTTCAAAATCATTGCATCAATCGTTAACGCAAGGATATGTTTTGTAAATTACATAGGGGACACCACACTAAGGTGGTGGCCCACGCCGTAATCGTCGTGTGGCTGACATTAAACCCTGTTTCGCCTGGAAGATGTGAAACCATGGCAGCGTCAACCCTTTCAAATACCATCCAGTTGCCCGAACCTCGCTACGCTGGAGACGTTTCGGTCGAACAGGCGTTGCGGGAGAGACGGTCTGTGCGGTCATATAAAGATGACCCGTTGGACCTTGCCGAGATTTCCCAGATCTTGTGGTCTGCCCAGGGCATTACGAATCCAAGAGGATTCCGCACTGCCCCCTCAGCCGGGGCCCTTTATCCGTTGGAGCTCTATGTAGTAGCCGGCAACATCAAAAATCTGCCACCTGCTATCTATAAATACGTGCCCCATGACCATGCTTTGGTAATGAAAGTCTCGGGAGACAGGCGAGTCGATCTCAGCCGCGCCGCCTTGCGCCAGAGCTCCATAAAAAAAGCGCCGGCAGTTTTATTATTTTGTGCTGTATATGAACGTACGACTGGAAAATACGGCCGGCGGGGCATACGCTATGTACACATGGAGCTCGGACATGCGGCCCAAAACGTATGTTTGCAGGCTATCGCCTTAGGACTCAATACCGCCGTTATTGGTGCCTTTCGGGATACGGAAGTCAAAATGATTGCCAATCTGCCCGCCGATGAAGAGCCGCTGTATTTTGTGCCAATCGGGCGGTAGTTTAATCCGTAGCACCAAAGCTGCAATTCCTTGATATTTTTAAGGGGAATGTGTATTCGTATTAACCTCTTGGTGTCAGGTGTCAGGTTTCAGGTGTCAGCAAGCAGATAACAGAGTGCGAATCTGATAATTCTCGCGTCATCAGGTTCGTAATCCTGACACCTGAACACTGAAACCTGACACCTACTTTTAGCTGACACCTGAAACCTTCTTATGCCTAACACCTGACACCTGCTTATACCGAACACGGAGACACCGTAATGGAAGCTAACAAGAAGGCGATCTGGGGATGGGCACTTTACGACTGGGCGAATTCCGCTTTTGCCACCACGGTGATGGCGGGATTTTTCCCGATTTTTTTTAAACAATATTGGAGTTTTGGCGCAGATGTGAATGTGAGTACCGCCCAGCTTGGATTTGGCAATTCCATTGCCAGTTTAATGGTGGCCTTGATGGCCCCCATTCTGGGCGCGATTGCCGATAAAGGATCGGCCAAGAAGAAATTTCTGGTTTTTTTCGCCTATCTGGGTGTTCTGATGACGGCGGCTTTGTTCCTGGTTCCAAAGGGGCAATGGGTCTGGGCCATATTTATCTATGCGATGGGCATCATCGGGTTTTCCGGTGCCAATATCTTTTATGATTCCCTGCTGCCCGGTATCGTCGGTGAAGAAAAAATCGATTACATCTCCGGTCTGGGCTTTTCCATGGGTTATCTCGGCGGTGGTCTGCTGTTTCTGATCAATGTGCTCATGACGTTGATGCCGCAAAAATTCGGATTGCCCGACGCCGCAGCCGCCGTTCGGTTGTCATTCTTGTCCGTGGCTTTGTGGTGGGGTCTGTTTACCTTTTTTACGATATTCTGGGTACCGGAAAAAAAAGGAGCTTCGACCGATAAAAGCGGTGAAAGTGTTGTGGTCGCCGGTTTGCGGCAACTCGCCGGGACATTTAAAAAAATCCGCCACCTCAAAGTGATTTTTCTCTTTCTGCTGGCATATTGGTTTTACATCGACGGGGTTGATACCATTATCCGGATGGCAGTGGATTACGGCCTTTCTCTCGGATTTGAATCCAACGATTTAATCGTTGCGCTTTTAATCGTTCAGTTTGTCGGGTTCCCTGCTGCCCTGGTTTTCGGCAAATTGGGCGAGCGCTGGGGCGTCCGCAAATCCATCTATCTCGCCATTGCCATCTACATGGGAATCACCATATGGGGTACGATGATGACCCAGAAAAATGAGTTTTACATTTTGGCCATGGCCATCGGCCTGGTGCAGGGCGGTATCCAGGCCCTCAGCCGTTCTTATTATTCGCGCCTGATCCCCAAAAATAAAGCGGCTGAATATTACGGATTTTATAACATGCTGGGCAAGTTCGCCGCCATTTTGGGACCGGTCCTGATGGGACTTGTCGGGCTGATCGCCAAACGCATCCTCATGCCGCCTTCCCCCACACCCGAGCAGGTAATTGCCGTTGGTCAGCTGGCGTCCCGCTGGGGCATCGCTTCCATTTTAATTCTCTTTGTTATCGGAGCAATTCTTTTTTATTTTGTCGATGAAGAAAAAGGCCGGGAACAGGCCGCGATGTTGGAAGCCGATTAGTTATTGGTGTCGGGTTCAGGGTTCAGAGGTTCAAGGGTTCCGGTCCGCAGATTACACAGATTATCGCAGATTTAGTCAATTAGTCAAAAGAGTCAATCCTCTGTCATCTGACCTCTGTCCTCTGTCTTCTGTTACATATAGTAATTGTCAAAAATATGTTCCGATTGACTTAGCGAATCTTTCAAAAGTCA
>CBDUUO010000210.1:0-5813 GCA_965370395.1 uncultured bacterium | reverse complement strand
CAAATCGGTCTCCATATGAGACACTGCCATCCTGAGCTGTAGGATATATATCGGTCACATGTCAGACCGCCAAATCGGTCTCCATATGAGACACTGCCATCCTGAGCTGTAGGATATATATCGGTGCATGACTGTAGAAACTTAAGATTTTTATTTAACCATTTAATTTCAAAATATTTTGTTGGATGTCCCCCGCCAAATTGATCAACCATACGGTCGAATATCTATAATCCGGTGTAGTTAATATTAAAACGATTTCAGATAGTTGTCAATAAATCTGGCGTCATTTGCAGAAATCCCATTGGAAATATTGGCCTAACTGTGATAGCGTGCTCTGATAAAAAATTTGATTTATTTTCAAGATATTAAACACTAAAGTCAAATCGTTAACGGGCAATGCCGAAAAGTCAAAAACAGGGGCCCAAAGGCCTGACCATCATTACCACCCATGTGAATGCCGATTTTGACGCGTTGGCTTCCATGCTGGCGGCGCAGAAGCTGTATCCGGAGGCGCTGGTGGTATTTCCAGGTTCCCAGGAAAAAAACTTAAAAAATTTCTTTATCAATTCGATGGCATACCTGTTTAACATGGCAGACATCGGAGATATCGACTTTGCAAAGGTCCGGCGGCTGGTGCTGGTGGATACCCGACAGCCGGGTCGCATCGGTAAGTTGGCCAAGCTATTAAAACGCAAAGATATTGATATTCATATTTACGATCACCATCCCGCCACCGATAAGGATATTAATGGAGACATCGAGGTTCATCGCTTAAGCGGGGCCAACGTCACGTTGCTAACCGAAATTATTGCCCAGAAGGAAATCGAGATCAGCGCCGATGAAGCCACGATCATGTGCCTGGGAATCTATGAAGATACCGGTTCTTTTACCTTTCCTTCCACCACCGAGCAGGACTTTAAAGCAGCGGCGTTTCTTTTGTCCAAAGGGGCAAATCTGAATGTGGTTTCAGATCTGATTGCCAGGGAGTTAAGTCCCGAACAGGTCAGTTTATTAAATGACCTGATCCAATCCGCTACGCGTTATAATGTCAACGGTATCGAGGTGGTCGTCACATCGGTAACCACCGAAAAATACATGCCCGATTTTGCGTTTCTCGTCCAGAAAATGGTGAAAATGGAAAATTTGGACGTGCTTTTTGCCATCGGCCGGATGGAAAATAAAATTTATGTGGTCGCCCGCAGCCGAATTGGTGATGTCGATGTGGGCAATATTGTAACGCCGCTGGGCGGCGGCGGCCATGCATATGCCGCCTCTGCATCGATAAAGGGTAAAACCCTGGCTCAGGTTGAAAATAATTTAGTTGAGTTGCTGTACAGCAAGATCGAAGCCCATCGGCTGGCCAGAAACCTGATGACATCACCCGCCATTACCGTCCGAAACGACGTATCTTGCAAAGAGGCTAACGATCTGCTCACCCGTTACAATATCAATGCGCTGCTGGTTACTGAAATGCGTAACGGAAAAAAAAAGCTCTGCGGCTATATCACCCGACAGGTTATTGAAAAAGCACTGTACCATAAGCTGGAAAATGTGCCGGTAAGGGAATACATGACCACCGAGCTGGCCACTGTGGGACCCGAGGCCGACCTCTCCGAAGTTCAGGAAAAAATTATTGAGAACAAACAACGCGTTTTACCGGTGATCGACAACGCCGGTATTACCGGCGTGATTACCCGCACCGACTTGCTGAACATCCTGGTGCGACAGTCTAAAAAAGACCCCGGTGATTTTCCCGATCCATTGAAAGAACCCGCGCACGCCCGAACGCGTAATGTTGTCAAATTTTTGAAAGAGCGACTACCCAGGCGATTATTAAATATGCTGAAACGCATTGGCGAAGTAGCGGATGAATTCGGCTACGGAGCATATGTGGTTGGTGGATTTGTGCGCGACCTGTTCCTGTACCGGTCAGACGAGGATGTTGATATTGTCATCGAAGGCGACGGTATCGCCTTTGCCAAAAAATATGCCAAATTGGAAGGAGCCCGCATCCATACCTATAAAAAGTTTGGCACCGCGGTGATCATCTTTCCGGACGGATACAAAGTCGATGTCGCTTCCGCCAGATTGGAGTACTACAAATTCCCGGCTGCACTTCCGATTGTTGAAATGAGTTCCATTAAACTGGATCTTTTCCGGCGGGATTTCACCATCAACACGCTGGCCATTCAGCTGAACAGTAAGAAATTTGGTACGTTAATCGATTTTTTCTCAGCCCGCAAAGATATTAAAGAAAAAATCATCCGGGTGCTGCACAACCTGAGTTTTGTGGAAGATCCGACCCGGGTGTTTCGGGCCATTCGCTTTGAGCAGCGCTTTGGTTTTACCATCGGCAAATTGACCAACGGACTTATCAAAAATGCGGTCAACATGAACTTTTTTCAGGGGCTGAGCGGGCGCCGGGTCCTGGGCGAGTTGAAACAAATTCTTGAAGAGGACCATCCGGTACCGACCATTATTCGGCTCAACGACTTTGACCTGTTAAAGTTTATCGATCCATCGATTCAATTCGATAACCAATTGATATTCATATTAAATTCTGTCAAACAGGCTCTGGCGTGGCATGATTTGCTTTTTTTAGACGAATCCTATATGAAGTGGATCGTTTATTTGCTGGTCTTGATTCATACCTGCGATCCGCAGTGTTCCAAAGAAATATGCAACCGTTTTGAACTGGCCCCGTACTATCGGAAAATTTTTTGTGGCGAGCGTTTTGCGGCCGAAAAATGTGTGCTGGAGCTGGCGCGCAGCCTGCCGATACCCAACAGCAGGCTATACCGAAAACTTTCCGAATTCCGAACGGAGCTCATCCTGTACATGATGGCGATCAGCAAACAGGAAAAAATTAAAAAAGCAATATCGCACTATTTTACGAATCTGAGAAGAGTCAACGTTTCTTTACAGGGCAGAGACCTGAAAAAAATGGCCGTGGCCCCGGGGCCCATTTACCGGGAAATTTTGCAGGCCGCCCTGGATGCCAAACTAAACGGCAAGCTCAAAACACGTAAAGACGAACTTGATTTTGCTCGAAAATATGCTCAATAATAAGGATTAAATGCATGAGCCAAAAAAAGCGAATTTTAAGCGGCATGCGTCCGACAGGACCGTTACATCTGGGCAATTTACTCGGTGCCCTGGCAAACTGGGTAAAATTACAGGATGAATACGAGTGTTTCTATTTTATCGCCGATTGGCATGCCTTAACCAGCGATTATGAAGATACGGCTCTGATTCAGGACTATACGAAAGAAATAATGATCGACTGGCTGAGCGCCGGTTTAACACCGGAAAAAAGTACCCTGTTTGTGCAATCTCAAATTAAGGAGCATGCGGAACTGTTTCTTATTCTGGGAATGATCACACCGGTGCCCTGGCTGGAACGCAATCCAACTTACAAAGAACAGATTACGCAAATCAGCAACAAAGATCTGTCCAATTTCGGCTTTCTGGGATATCCCATACTTCAAGCCGCGGATATTATCATGTACAAGCCTTACGGCGTGCCGGTGGGTGTTGACCAGGCGCCCCACGTTGAAATCACCCGTGAAATCGCCAGGCGGTTTAACTATTTCTACGGCAACGTCTTCCCGGAACCCAAAGTGATTTTAACCGAAACGCCCAAGATTCTGGGTATGGATCGACGCAAAATGAGTAAAAGCTATGACAATGCCATTTTTTTATCAGAGGCGCCTGAACAAATCAGTACAAAAGTTTCCCGGATGATCACCGATCCCCAGCGTGCCCGGCGCAGTGATCCCGGCAACCCGGATGTATGCAACGTCTTTGCTTTTCACAAAAGGTATACCCCGGCCGACGAAGTCAAAGAAATTGACCGCGATTGCCGTCAGGCGCAAATTGGCTGCGTGGAATGCAAAAAGAAAATGGCTCAAAACTTGATTGTTGCCCTGGAACCGATACGGGAAAAGCGCGCTTATTATGAAGCACACCCGGAACTGATTGATGAGATTATTACCGACGGATGTGATAAAGCCAGAAAGACCGCCCGGGCGACCATGGAATCTGTTCGGGCCGCTATCAAAATAAACTGAGCACGAAAACACAAAATGGGCCAAGCGGCTGGGAAGCTGGGAGGCCAGAAAGCCTGGAAGCTCGCAAGCTTTAGAGCCTTCAAGCATTCCAGCTTCCCAGCTTCCAAGCCTTCTGACTATGACCTATCAGCTGTGAGCTATGAGCTCAATTAGAGTATCCTTATGCAAGAAGAGATTTACAAAGTTCAGCTGGAAAACATCTTTGAGGGTCCGATGGATCTTCTGGTTCATTTGATCAAAAAAAATGAATTGGACATCTATGACATTCCCATCGCCCTGGTCACCGAGCAGTACTTGCAATACCTTGAATGGATGAAGATCATGAACATCGACTTTGCCGGTGATTTTATCGTAATGGCCTCCACCCTGGCCCAGATCAAATCGCGCATGCTGCTGCCGGCATCCGCGGACGAGGAAGACGAGGACGATCCGCGCCATGAAATCATCAAACCTCTTTTAGAATACCTTCAGATGAAATCCGCTGCCGAACAGTTGTCTGAAAGGCATCTCCTGGGCGAAGAAACGTTCCTCAGAGGCCGCGATCGACAGGAATTTTTGGCGATACAGCAGGAGGAGTATATTCAAGTGGGCCTGTTTGAACTCATTGATGCCTTTCAAAAAATTCTTGAAAAAATCCCCGGCGATCAGCGGATGGAATTTACGCCCGATAAAATATCTGTTAAAGAGAAGATAACTCAAATTACCGATATACTGGAAGCCAAAGATTCGACAACGTTTATTGAATTATTTTCAGAAAACCCGGATAAAAGTGAGATCATCGTTACCTTCCTGGCAATTTTGGAAATGGTTAGACTGGCATTGATTCGCATTGTTCAACATGCACAAACCGGCGTTATGCGACTTTTTTATTTATAATGGACGATATTAAAAATATTATTGAAAGCTTGTTGTTTGTGGCCGATGAGCCCTTAACGATTGACCGCCTAAAAAAGATCATACCCGGCGCGGAGTCCCGGGAGCTCCGTGAGACGCTTGAAGAACTGACGACGGATTATGAAACGCGTCAGGGCGGTTTTTTTCTGAAACAGGTCGCCGGCGGATATCAAATCCGCACCCGCCCTGAGTATATGGAGTGGATCAAGCGTCTGCTTCAGCCCAGGCCGCAGCGCCTCAGCAAAGCGGCTTTGGAGACACTGGCAATCATCGCCTACAAACAACCGGTCATCCGCAGCGATGTTGAGCATATCCGCGGCGTTGATTGCGGCGGTATCCTGCGGGTGCTTTTGGAGCGAAAATTCATCCGGGTGCTGGGCCGCAAAGATATCCCCGGGCGCCCGTTGATCTATGCCACCACCAAACGCTTTTTGGAGGTGTTTGATCTTAAAAATCTCAAAGACCTGCCCACCCCAAAAGAGATCGAAGAATTCGGCAGTGCATTATCGGAAGAAAAGGACGAGACCGATCGTGAAGCGGAGGCAGCCGAAATTTCAATCGAAAACACAGAAGAGACCGAAGCTTCTTCGATGCCGCTGGAATCGGAAACCCCGGGCGAAAACCCGCAAACCTCAATGGAGCTGGATGAAGCCAAACCGGATCCAGATGCATAAAAACACTTGACTTGAGCGCTTAAAACCCATTATTTATTTTACGGTATCTAAAACCTAACCCGGACGAGCCGGTTGGAGCGAAGCGGAAATCCCGGTTTATCGGGGAATTGAATATTGAAGATCGTTGGAATTGATGAATGACTATTGACTATTGACTATTTAAGGATGAAAGCCA
>CBDUUO010000209.1:0-5821 GCA_965370395.1 uncultured bacterium | reverse complement strand
CTGACACCATATTGAGGGAACTCATCAAACGCAACCCAAAATTTAAACCCGTACGTCCCAAAGCAAACCTGTTGACACTTTATTTATTTTCATTATACTTTAAAATGTTTAGCCGGGATAATACCATATCCTAATCAACATAATTTCACCGAAACAATTTTGGTTTCTGTTAATCGCTTTTTTTTTGATAACCTCAACTGAAATTCTAAATTGGAGATATTTTTATGGGCATTGCTCAGCTTGATATCGTCCATATGATCAGTAACGCGGGACTCATGGTCCAGTTTGTCATGCTGTTGCTGCTGTTTTTTTCAATCATGTCATGGGCGATCATACTGATAAAATACCGCTATATCCGGAAGGCTTTTAAAGAATCATCTGAATTTACCGACTTTTTCTATAAAAGTCGGGATCTGTCCAATGCGTTTGCCAAAGCAAAGCAGCTTCACAGCAGTCCGCTGGCACGAATTTTCAGGATTGGTTATGTGGAACTAAAGAAGATGAGTCAATCTGCGGCTCCACCAAGTCCGCCGGATCCGGCAGTGAATAGACCGGCCGGCAGCCAAAGCATGTCCCTGGATACCCGGTTCACCGGGACCGATAACATCAAACGGGCGCTGCGCCGGGCCATTACAACCGAGATGACAAGAATGACCCAGATGGTACCTTTTCTGGCAACGACCGGTAATACCGCACCGTTCATCGGTCTATTCGGCACGGTCTGGGGAATCATGAATTCGTTTGTGGGCATTGCTAAAATGGGCTCTGCCAGCCTGGCGGTTGTGGCACCCGGTATTTCAGAGGCGCTGGTGGCTACCGCTGCCGGTCTGGCCGCAGCTATCCCGGCGGTTATCGCCTTTAATTTTTTCATGAGCAAGATCCGCGTCGTTGAATCTGAACTGCAAAGCTTCTCGGCGGATTTTTTAAATATCATCGAGCGTGATATTCTACAGCTTGAGAGGAGAAGATCATGACATCCGGAGGAAATAACGGCCATTTGATGTCCGACATCAACGTAACGCCGTTTGTTGATGTGATGTTGGTTCTTTTGATTATTTTTATGGTGACGGCGCCGATGATGATGCAAGGCGTGGATGTGTCGCTGCCGGAAGCCACTGCTGAACCTCTGGAATCCGAAAAAGAGCACCTGATCATCACCATCGATACGAAAAATCAAGTCTTCATTAATGACTTTCAGGTTACCGTCGACGGTCTTGCAGAAAAGCTGAAGAAAATCCTGGAAGGCCGCTCCGACCGGGAAGTATTTTTAAAGGCGGATAAAGACATCTCCTATGGAACGGTGGTTCAGGTCATGGCGGAAATTAAAGGGGCCGGTGTGGAAAAATTGGGTATGGTCACCGTACCCGCCGATTTCGAAAAAGAAAGCCAAAAGTCAAAATCTAAAAAATAATGAAGGATACCAAACATGCTTACGCCAAACGATACCATGCAATGGGTCAAGAGTCCCACTCGATGGTATTTCCTTTTGGTGTTTCGTTTCTTTTTCACCTGGTAATTATCGGGGCGTTGGTTTTTATGCCGGAGTTCGGTTCAGGCCCTAGATTCCGATCCGGGGTGGTAAATGTCAGCCTTGTGTCTCTGCCGTCGAGCGGGCCCGATTCCGGCGGGCCGGCCGCTTCGGTGGTAAAGCCGAAACCGGCTGAAAAGAAGCCTCCGCAAAAGCCGGCCGTTAAGGTTGCGGAACCCAAACCGGTCCCGGCTGTCAAAAAGCCTCCCAAAGCCGTGTCTTTGGCGCCCAAAAGGATAAAGTCAAAAAAATCCTTGAAGAAAAAAACCTTTGATCGCTCAAAAATGATCGACTCGGCGATTGAGCGCATTGAAAAGAAAGTTGAAAAAACTGAAACCGATTCGGTAGCAACTGCTATTGAGCAATTGAAACACAAGGTCGCAGCATCCGAGTCACAAGCCCGAACGGGTCCCGGGGGGGGTGCATCCGGCAAAGCCGGTGCCGGCGTCGCCGGTCCGGCTGGAGGTTCGGGGACCGGAGGCGTGCGGGTGCGGGAGTCCATTTTAATTTATCAGGCTGAAATTCAGTACCAAATTCAAAAGAATTGGGCCTTTTCACAGCAACTTGCCGGCGACAATACCCAGCTGGAGGCGGTCCTGGCCATTAAAATCTTGCGCAACGGCGAAATAGAGGATATCTGGTTTGACAAAAAATCCGGCAACGCGTATTTAGACGAATCCGCCTATAAGGCCCTGGTCAAATCAAATCCGTTACCCCCGCTTCCAAACGACTATATGCAGCCCTATTATAAAATCGGTTTGCGATTTGGTCCCAAAGGGTTGAAAAACGAATAGATTCAATTCCGTCTAGAAAAGAAGTTCCCCGGGGATGAAACACCGGGTATGATAGCAGACTTTTTTTGATGCAGACTTTGGCTGATTCATATCAATAAGGATTTTCTATGAGAAGAGGAATAAAACTTTACATATTTATTATTGGCGTTATGATTATAACATTCGGGCCGGCAATCGGTCGGGCTGAATATGACGTGATTGATATCACCAAACCGTTTTTGCGGAAAATCCCTTTAGCCGTCCCGTTATTTAAAAACGCAGGCGGCTCTGTTGAAGAAAAGCGGTCTTCAGAAACGGCGGCTGATTTTCTCTCCGATACGCTCGACTTTACGGGCTATTTTAAAACACTTGATCGCGGCGCATTTCTTTTTGACCCTGAAAGAAATGGCGTTACCCTGGCAAATTTAAATTTTCAAAACTGGACGGTTGTTGGTGCTGAGCTTTTGGTAACCGGGTATTACGAGCGCAATAATGACAATATTTCTATCGAGCTGCGGCTTTTTGATACGTTTAAGGCCCGCCGGGTTATTGGCAAGAAGTACTCGGGGAAAGTTTCAAATCAGCGAGCCATTATTCTTCGCTTCTGCAGCGATGTGATTCATTATCTCACGGGGGGCAAAGGGATTTTTGGAAGCAAAATCGCCTTTGTCTCTAACGGCACCGGTAATAAAGAGATATATACCTGTGCATTTGATGGATACGATTCCAGGCGTCTAACCGTCTATAATACCATCACCCTTTTTCCGGCCTGGTCGACCGACAGTAAGTGGATGGCGTTTACTTCTTATAAAGCCGGCAACCCTGACCTGTACATCCGGAATTTGAATAAAGGTCAGGAATCTAAAATTTCTAAACAGGGAATTAATATTACACCGGCCTGGGCTCCGGGAAAATTTGAACTGGCAGCGACACTATCGTTTTCGGGTGATCAAGAAATTTATCTGTTGACTGGGTCCGGGAAAATTATTAAAAGATTAACTAAGAGTCGGGGAATAGATGTAACACCCACTTGGTCACCAGACGGCAAAAAGATTGCCTTTGTTTCCACCCGTGCTGGCAGTGCCCAGATTTATATCAAGGATTTAGATTCCGCTAAAGTCAGAAGACTGACATATGAAGGGCGCAAGAATACTCAGCCCACCTGGTCCCCCCGGGGAGATAAAATTGCTTATACATCCGAAATGAAAGGGGGGCACAATATCTTTGTAATCGGACTAGACGGCCAGGACCCGGTGCAGTTGACCTATGATTCCAGGGATAATGAAGCACCTTCCTGGTCCCCGGATGGCAGTTTAATTGTATTTAGCTCAAGCCGCGAAGGACCGTTTAGAATTTATGTTATGACTGCTTATGGAACCGACCAGCGGCGTTTGCTGGTTCTGGCCGGTGAGCAGACTAACCCCAAGTGGTCAATGAACCATCTAAATAATTAAGTGATGTTCGAATGTGAAAGGAGGAGAAAAATGCAAAAGAAGATTTGGTTGGTGATAGCGCTGGTATTGGTGATTCCAGGGTTGCTGTTCACAGTCGGCTGTCAAAAGAAGACGGTGACTCAGGCGAAAACCCCTGCGCCGGCGCCTGCGCCGGCACCCGCAACGCAACCACAGGCTCCCGCTCCTGTGACACCGCCGGATACAAGCGCAATGATTATGCAGGAAGATGTCTATTTTGAGTTTGACAAAGCGACGTTGACGCCTGTTGCCCAGGACAACTTGATGAGAAAAGCGGCATGGCTGCGAGAGAACTCAAATGCCACCGTGACCATTGAAGGTCATTGTGATGAACGCGGCACCAACGAGTATAACCTCGCTCTGGGAGACAGACGTGCTGATAGCGCCAAAGCCTTCCTGGTGGATCTGGGCGTCGCCGCATCGCGATTAACGACAATCAGCTACGGTGAAGAACGTCCGCTGTGTACCTGGCGAAATGAGGAATGCTGGGCCAAAAACAGGCGGGGCCACTTTGCCATAAACTAGAAAAGTTGGTATCCAATAATATAGGTTTATCTGCAGCAAGGCAGATAGAATCCGGTGATGATACCAATATCTGATGCTTTCATGATAAACAGCAAGCGCAACGTCGGTTCTGCGCTTGCTGTTTATTGTGTCAACGCCCGCCCGATCGGCGGGTGTTATTTACAGATGAACCCTAAAAACCAGACGCCAAGAATGAATATGAAAAGATGGGTGATATTCAATTTTATATTGGTTTGCCTGTTGGGCATTTGGGGATGCGCCACTCAATCCGATGTAAACACGATTGACAATCGCCTTAGCGAGATGGAAATGCGTGATGTCGAACAACGCCAGCGTCGGGAGCGACTCAAATCGGATATAGAGGGTCGCAACCAGGCACTGCGAAAGCAATCTGCAGGTTTGCGGGCGGTGCTTGAAGAAATGAATGAAGAGATTCGTATTTTGAGCGGAAGACTTGAAGAAATGGAATATTCGTTGAAACAGCAACAACGAAATGCAGCAGAGCGGGAGAAAAAAAGAGAAGAAAAGTTGGACCGCTTGGCCGGACTCACCGATCAGCACTCGGAACGGATCATTCGCATGGAACAGTATCTCAATTTAGAATCCAGCAAGAAACCGGTGGCCGTTGTCCCGCCGGGCACCCCTGCAACAAAACCGCCATCGGAAGATGAAATCTATCGATCCGCCAAGCAAGCATTTGATCAGGGCGATTCTGAAGCCGCCAAAAAAGGTTTTCAAGAATTTATCAGGCGCTACCCAAAATCAAAAAATGCGGATAATGCGCAATTCTGGATCGGCGAGATCTATTATCGCGAAAAATGGTATGAAAAAGCGATTCTGGAATATCAGAACGTGATTGAAAAATATCCGAAAGGCAACAAAGTTCCGGCGGCGCTTTTAAAACAGGGTCTGGCATTTTCCAACATTGGCGATAAGCCAAATGCCAAACTGATTCTGGAAGAATTAAGCCGGAAGTACCCCAAATCCAATGAAGCCAAGATTGCCGCTGAGAAGTTAAAGACATTGAAATGAGTCTGGCACGAGAATGGTTAAGATCATTGGCATAGATCCCGGCCTGTCGGCTACCGGTATCGGAATTGTCAGGGGGCTGGGGACAAAAATCGACAGCTATTCTTTCGGCAGTATTCATACTTCTAAAACCACTTCTTTACCCAGTCGCCTCGACAAGATTTTTTCCAAACTTCTTCAACTGCTAAAAAGTGAAAAACCGGATTTGATGGTCCTTGAGGATGTCTATTCTCTCAACAGATATCCGAAATCGGGAATTTTATTGGGGCAGGTGACCGGGGTGATCCAGCTGGCCGGATTTCATGCAGCCGTGACCACCGTCGAGGTGCCGGTTAGAGAGGCCAAACAAATACTGACCGGTAACGGCAACGCCAGTAAGGAACAACTTGAAAAGGCGGTGCGGCATCGATTAAATCACAAAACCTGCATTAAACCCGTGCATGCATCCGATGCTACGGGGCTGGCGCTTATTGGGTTGTACCGTTATCAGGATA
>CBDUUO010000208.1:0-5847 GCA_965370395.1 uncultured bacterium | reverse complement strand
CGTAACCCTTTGGCTCAATTTCATTCATTGTAGGGGCGGGGTTTATCCCCGCCCGTTAGGGTTTATCCCCGCCCGTTAGTTTGCAGGGTTTATCCCCACCCGGTAACCCTCGATATTTATCCCATGATGCTAACGTATGATAAACTCTGCTTGAATTCAATTCACAATTGTTGCTATGAAGATGCGGTTCATTTTAAAAAACCGGTTTATTTCGGCGATACCATTGCATGCAATCTGACCATCACCAGAATCGATGAAAAAGGCCGCTCCCGGGCGAAGGCGGTATATAAAAACCAGCACGGGGTGATCGTGCTGGAAGACGATCTGGAGGGCATTATGCCGGGAGGTTTGGAGCGTGAAATTTTAGCTGTCCCTTAAACACGGGCTGCTGGATACGGTAGAAAGTATTCACATCTTGACAATTTATAATATATGTGTAAATATATTTTATCAGTATCAAAAGTGAGGTGTTAAAATGGCACAGCTGGCTATTTATCTTGATGATAAGCTTGCCGAACGACTGGAAAAGGCAGTGAAAGCCTCCGGGCTGTCCAAATCCAAATGGGTCGCTGAGGCCGTAAGAAATTCCCTGAAAGATCAATGGCCCGAAAGTTTTTTCGATCTTGCCGGAAGCTGGGAAGATGATGCGGGTCCGGATGAGATTATGAACAGAATTCGAACGGGCATGGAACTGTCAGATAAAAGGGAAAAACTGTTCTGATGATACGACTGCTGGATACCAATACCTGTATTTATTACCTTAACAAGGCTTCTGATAAACTGGTTGCGCAATTTAAGAAATTTTCACCCGCAGACATCAAACTTTCATCGATTGCAGTGGCTGAACTGTTTTTTGGGGCTGAAAAAAGCAAGGCCAGGAAAAAAAATTGGGCGGTTGTCGAACAATTCGTTTCAACTTTTGAGATTATTCCTTTTGATGAGGCCAGCGGCAAAATATATGCAACGATACGGGCTTCATTGGAGAAATCCGGTACGCCAATCGGTCCCATGGATCTTTTGATTGCATCGATCAGCCTTGCCAACAATTTCATCCTGGTCACCAACAACACCGGAGAGTTCAAACGCGTAAAAAACCTGAACGTGGAGAACTGGCTTTAATCGATTTACGCGGGCCGATCGCAACGATCATAGAAAGTTTTTCATTTTTATTTTTGCTGATGCATGGTACGCTATGCACTACATAAGCAGCTTTAATAATGGATCACATGGAAAGATAAAATGGTAGATCGTTCAAAAGATTGGTTTGCCCAGGCTGAACGAGATTTGGATCATGCAATATCTTCGCAAAAAGAGGGTCGCCATGAATGGGCCTGCTTTGCCGCTCAACAATCCGCGGAGAAAGCGGTCAAAGCACTTCACTTATCGTTGAAACAGGAAGCATGGGGGCATGTAGTGGCACGGCTCTTGGCTGAACTCCCTTTGGATGTTCCGGAAGACCTTGTGGAAAAAGCCAAAGTACTCGATGGATTTTATATTCCGACCCGCTATGCCAACGGACATCCGGAAGGCGCCCCTTTTGAACATTATGGAAAAATCCACAGCAAGGACGCCATCAAATATGCCAGTGAGATCCTTGAATTCGCCCGTTTTCAAATGGCCTGACCAAAAGACCGTGGATCAAGCCGTAAGATCCTGGTCGATTGAACAAGCGTTGCACCGGCCTGCACTCAAGCGCCTCGGATATTTTGGATCATATGCCCGGGGGAATTGGGGGGTTGGCAGCGATCTCGATTTGATTGCTGTGGTCGATGACACTTCCGAACCGTTCGAACGTCGATTGCTGAATTGGGAGTTAAACAATCTTCCGGTTCCTGCCGACATTCTTGTCTATACCTTAACGGAATGGAAAGAAATGCAAAAAAGAAGTGATAAATTCAGCCGGATGCTGAACAGTGAGGTTATCTGGACGTATTCTCGAAATACGTGACAGACAGGCATTGATCGCCTAATACTTAACGAAACTTTAGGGCTCTGATGGCGACGAGATCTATTTGTGGGGGCGGCTTCCTTAAGTGAGAATGGCGACTTCCTGATGTCATCAAATACTTCATCGTGGGTATAGAGATCTTTTTCTAATCTTCAAATAGCTTCAGCTTCATATCGGATGCAATCTTTTCTCCCCTTACCACCGCACGGCTGACCGCTGATTTGCTCATGTTTAATCGATGGGCAACCGCTGTGCCGGTCATTTCCATTTCATTCACCGGCGAAAAGCTTTTAAAGCCGTCCAACCGCCAGCAGTTCTGATCAGTCCGCCTCAGGTCAGATCCGGCCGTCTACCCATTTTCACGCCTTTTGCAACAAATTCACGATCATGTTTGCGGGCTGTCGCACCTCTTTTGCCAAATCGCTTATGGTTTGGGTGATTTAGGCCGATAACCAGTATTGAGTACAGGTATTAAAAAATTTAATACCCATACAAAGGATTTTATAACGAACGGCATTCAGCTATTTTTTTGCTGGACGTCTGCCAGGTTGGTTAAGACCCGGTGGTTACAATAAATACTTAAAATCATTATGATAAAAACGCAGTCTCATATCTGTAACGTTTTTGTTTTCTTTATGGCGGGTGTGGCACACAAATTGCTGATATCACTGGCCGGAGGATTAAACCATGCGTAATTCGTCAGGATTTACATTAATAGAATTGATAATCGCCATGGCGGTTTTTGCGATTTTGGCTGCCATAGCGATACCGAATTATATCGGATGGCTGCCCAAGCGCCACCTGCAAAGTTCGGCCGTAGCCGTGCAGGCCGCCATTAATCTGGCCAAAATCACCGCGATCAGAGAAAACACGGATGTTGTTCTGACATTTGATCCTGCAAATGAGAGTTATCTGGCGTTCATTGATACGGACGAGGACGGCAGCCAGGACACCGGTGAGCGCACCGTCCGCAACAAAGGGATGTCACCCGGCATCGATCTGAACAACACGACCCTCCCGGGGCATCGATTGACGTTTAACAGCAGGGGCCTGGCCGATGCCGGCGGAGACATCACCCTGATAAACAGGCGCGGTGAAGACCGGACCATTAATGTTACGATCACCGGGATGTCCCGGATCAATTATTAACCAGACAGGCGGATTTGATGATGCCAAACGCTTTAAAACGAACAAACAAATTCAAAACGCAACCGTTATTGACCTTATTTAATAGAGAGAAAATGCGAGATTCCAATATGAAGGCGATACCAAACAACCCAAAAGGTTTCAGCTTAGTTGAGATGTTAGTGGCCATGGCTGCGGGATTGATCGTGATGACCGCTATTTATTCGGCTTACGTGAACCACCAGCGCTCGCATGTCACCCAGCAACTGGTGGTGGACATGCAGCAAAATGCCCGGGCGGCCATGTCGTTGATGAAGCGCGAAATCCGCATGACGGGCTATGACCCGGCCGCCACCGATGGCGAAGACAACGATGCCAATGCTACCATTGATGACGAAACATCGGGGGCCGGAATCATAACAGCGGAATACGACAGTGCCAGCGGAATATCGATCATGCGGTTTTCGGCTGATCTTAACTATGACTGGAATGTGGTTGGCGACGAGGACATCACCTATACGCTGGTGGGCACGGAATTGCAGCGCAACGGGCAAATCGTGGCCTATGATATCGAGGCCGCAGGGTTTGCCTATGCCTTTGACGATGACGATGACGGCGTGCTGGACCAATCCGGCGGCGGCAACATCATCTGGGCCGTCGACTCAAATCTTGGCGACGATAAATTGGATAATTTACTGGATACCAATGATGACGGCATCATCGATGAAAATGACACTGAAGGCGGGGCCAACATGGCCGGTCAGGTCGACCTTGACCGTATCAGAGCGGTCAGAATCTGGCTGCTGGCTCGCACGCGGCAACCCATCAAGGGCCATACCGACAACCAGACCTATGCGGTCGGTGCCGTCCATAGAGGACCGGCCGATGGCGATTGGGACCCTGGCAGAAAAAGGATGCTGCTGACCACAACCGTTTACTGCCGCAATATGGGAATTTAAGAAGCATGAAATTTCAAAACCGAAACACGGGATTAAAAGCCGATTTAAGGAATTCAGCCATGGGTATGCAAACGCTGTCCGAGAACCCAAAACAAACAAACGCTCAGGGCTTTACGCTGATCGAAGTACTGATCGCCATGGCCATTTTTTCCATCGGCATTTTAGCGGTCACCAGCATGCAGATGCGGTCCATCAATCAAAATACGTCGGCCCGCTTGCAAACCGAGGCCACCACTCTGGCGGTGGACTGGATGGAGCGGCTGATTTCATTGCCCTATGAAGACGCCTGGCTGGATGAGGCCGCCAGCCCGCTTGAGGCCCAGAATGGTAACTACACCATACAATGGACGGTCAATGAAGACCCCAATACCACGGGGTTGCCGATTAAACAGATCGATATCCAGGTCACGCATGCGCATCGCAATGCCAAAACAGTGAGCCTGTCTTCGATCAAGGGGCAGGGCGAAGCGGAAGGGACGGGGCCTTAATGACATGCGCTTAGCGATCTTAAAAGCAGCCGACAGGAACAAAATCAGGCGGAGAAACGATATGAAAACAATACGGTACCATCTCAATAACGACAAAGGCTCGATCATCGTTGCCGCGCTGATGATTTTGGCTTTGCTGACGATCATCGGCTTTGCGGCAACCAATATGAGTACCACCGAACTGAGCATATCCACCAATTCGCTGTTGTACGAAAGGGCCTTTTATACGGCCGAAGCAGGATTGCAGCATGCCAAAGAATCGTTGCGGGCGCCCTTTGTCGATCAAAACAGGGCCACGATCGCCAGCGGCAACACCGGGGATTGGTCCTTTGCATTAGATGGGTCATTGGCCGGCTACAACGCTGCGGCCGATGATCCCAATGACGATTTGCCCGGGGTTCCGATTGTGCGCTGGATCCAGGAAGACAATTTAAACGGCATCAGATACAGCGTGCGTATCTATGACAATGACGACGGCGATGGCGACCTGACCCAGGATGATGACGGGCTGATTTTTGTCAGGGCCGATGCCTGGGAACCGCTGCGAGGGGGACGCTGCAGCATCGAAGAGCTGGTGCGGGGAACTTCTACCGGCGGTGAGACGTCGGGTTACACGGCTCAGGAAGGCGCGGGATCGGGCAAGGTTTACACCTCCAATGATGCCGAAGCGATTACCGATTTCACAAAACAGATGTAAAGCTTTTAAATAGCAACCCGCAAGAGGGGGGTTAAGATAATGCAACTTACAGACGATATCACCAAAATTTTTCAATTCATCAGCCGCTATCGCAAATGGACACTGGCGGCCCTGATGCTGTTTGTTATGATCCTGGGCTGGACGGCTTCAGCCCATGCCGGCTACACTTATCGCAAACGAATCACCATCAGTCATAGCAAGGTCATGGGCCTCGAATCGCATTTGTATGATTTTGCGGTGTTAATCGATATTAGAAACGACCCGGATTTAAGAATCGTGACCAACGGAGGCCATGTCTTTAACACCAACGGCTATGACATCATCTTTAAAGATGAAAGCGGCACCCAGCTGGATCACGAAATACTGCGCTACGGTGGCTTCCAAGGCTCCTTTCGGGCCTTTGTACGCCTGCCGCAGCTAGCGAGTCTGTCCGATACGATCATCTACATCCACTACGGCGACGCAACGGTCAGCTCCTCCCAGGAAAATAAAACCGGGGTGTGGGATTCTGATTATGAGGCCGTGCTGCATCTGCAGGAGAGAGGCGACGGCGGAGCCGATGAGTACAAAGACAGCACCGGCAACGGCCACCACGGCACCGGCGGCGGACTGGCGGGGTCGGGCAACAAT
>CBDUUO010000207.1:0-5851 GCA_965370395.1 uncultured bacterium | reverse complement strand
TCAAGTGTTTGGTGTTTCGTGTTTGGTATTTGGTATGAAATATATGATGCTATATTGGTATGTTAGAATACTAAACACTAAACACCAAATACAAAACACACTCGTAAAAAGTCTTTTCGTCGGTCATTGCGAGGAACGAAGTGACGAAGCAATCCCATGATTTCAGAGACTTGGATTGATAGGGATTGCTTCGCTGCGCTCGCAATGACAGCTTGGCAGACTTTTTACGAAACCATTAATATTCAATCGACAATAGTTATTTTTTACGAGATAGGAAGAAATAATGGGTGACGAAGAAATAAGAATTGGCGTGTTTGTCTGTGACTGCGGCACAAATATCGCCGGTGTGGTGGATGTGCCGGCGGTGGTGGAATATGTCCGGGGACTGGAGCATGTCGTTCTGGCGGATGAGGGGCGCTGGTCCTGCTCGGTTGACTATTTATCCAAGATGCAGGATCTCATCCGGGAAAATAAGATCAACCGGGTTGTGGTCGCATCTTGCACGCCTCGAACCCACGAACCACTCTTTAAACGGACGACCAAAGAAGCCGGTGTTAACCCCTATCTGCTGGAGTTTGTCAGCATCCGCGAGCAAGTATCCTGGGTTCATATGAAAGAGCCGGAAATTGCCACTGAAAAAGCCAAAGATCTGGTTAAAATGGGTGTCGCCAAAGCGGCACTGCTCGAAGAAGGACAGGAAATTCGTCTGCCGGTTAAGACCGATTGTCTGGTGATTGGCGGCGGGATGTCGGGCATGAACGCAGCGCTCAGCGTTGCCGATCAAGGATTCAATGCCTATATCGTCGAAAAAGAACCCCGCTTGGGCGGCGTATTGAATCAGGTCTGTTTTATTTCCCATGACAACCATAAATCGCCGGCGGCCAGAGTGGTAAAAGCAAAAGTGGACCAGGTTCAATCGCACCCCAATATCGAAGTTTTCACCGATACCCAGATCGAATCCGTTCAAGGCTATATCGGCAATTATAAAGTTAGGCTGAAACCCAACGGGGATGAATCTTCAGAGAAGCTGGATATTTCGACCATCATCGTCGCCACCGGGATGCAGGAAATTGAACCGGAGGGCCAGTTTGAGTACGGCAATGACCCCCGCGTGATCACCCAACTTCAACTTGACAGCAAGTTGAGAAGCAAACAGCTGGGAGATGTGAAAAACGTGGTCATGGTCAGCTGTGTCAACTCCAAAAATGAAAACCGGGGATGCTGCAATATCGGCTGCCATACGTCTGTGAAAAATGCGATTGCCGTTAAACATCTATGCAAAGATGCCGACGTTCATATTCTATACCGCGATATGAGCCTGATTAAAGAGGAGGGCACGGCTCAGCAGCTGGCTAAACGCCTGGGCGTTAAATTTTTAAGATTTCCGGATGATCGCTATCCCGAGGTTCGAAAAGAAAACGGCAACCTTAAAGTCAAGGTATATGATTTGCTGGTGGGCAAAGAATTTGAGCTTGCCTCGGACTTAATTGTTTTGACAACGGCCTTTAAAGGAAATGACTCCGTTGAACAGGTTAAAGGGCTGCTGAAGGTTTCCACCAATCCGGACGGGTTTTTCCAGGAATCTCACGTCAAACTGGGCCCACTGGAGTTTGCCACCGACGGCGTTTCTCTTGCCGGTTGTGCTAAGGCACCGATGACCTTTAAAGAAAGCAGTGAAGCCGGTATCGGCGCAGCCATGAAAGCCTCCATTCCCATGCAAAAGGGCTTCATTGAAGCTGAAGGGATCGTTGCCGATATCGATCTCACGGATTGCTCACAATGCGGTCTTTGCTCCAAACGCTGCCCATACAGCGCCATAAAAGTGGACGAAGAGGAAAACCCGGACGTCATCAAGGCGCTTTGCAAAGGATGCGGGCTTTGTGCCGCAGACTGTCCGAATGAATGTATTAACATCGTACACTACTCGGACGAGCAGGTATTTGCTCAGGTCGCAGCCGCTCTCGAAGAAGAACCTGACAAGAAAATTATAGCCTTTGTCTGTCACTGGTGTGCCCTGGGCGGGGTGGATATGGCCGGCGTCAGCCGGCTGCAGTATCCCTCCAATGCCCGGCTTATTCGCGTGATGTGCTCGGCACGGGTTTCAATGAAGATGATGCAGCGGCCCTTTGAACTGGGCGCAGCCGGCGTGCTGGTGGCCGGATGTGAATTTCCCACCTGTCATTATATCGAGGGCAATTATGCCGCTGAAAAACGGTTGAAAAGAGCCCAGAAAAAGCTGGCCAAAGCCGGCTATGATCCTGAAAAGCTGTGGAATCTCTGGTGTTCGGCCGCCGATGGGCCCAAGTTTGCCAATACCATGCGGTCCATGGTTAAAGATTTAAAGCTGGATTAATTCAAATGAATGTTTATCCATGAGAACAAAATCGAAATCCGAAGCACGAAACAAATCCTAATGAGCAAAATTCAAAATTCTAAACTGAAACATGGAGTCCAATATTTTCTAATATTAAAAAGATTGAGGTTTCGAGAGCATTTTCCGTTTTGAGCATTTGATCATTAGAGTTTGGAATTTGTTTCGTATTTCGATATTCGATATTCGAATTTTCTAATACGGATTGGTGTCGAAGGTGTTTACAAACTATGAGTGACAACAAGAAATTCGCAGAAAGATTCAATAACATAGAGATGTTCCGATATTGTGAGCAGTGCGGACGTTGCAGTTCGGCCTGCCCGATTACCGGGATCAACGAGTTTAATATACGGCGCCTCGTGCGGCATGTCGAACTGGACCTCATCGATGACATTGCCGGATCGACCATGCCGTGGTTTTGCACTGCCTGCGGCAGATGTGAAGATGCCTGCCCCAACGGAATCAAGATTCTGGATATCACCCGCACCCTCCGGGCCATCGGGCCTGAAAAGCAGATACCCGCAAAGCCGCAGTGCACGGAAGCCTGTCCGGCCGGAATTGACGTGCCGGGATACCTGCGGTTTATCGCCGACGGCAAGCCCGATGAAGCCTGTAAATTGATCATCGAAAAAGCACCGTTTCCCGGTATTTTGGGCAGGGTATGCACCCATCCCTGCGAAACCGCCTGTAAAAGAGGTGAGGTCGGTGATTCGATTTCCATTTGTGCGGCCAAGCGCTATGCGGCCGATAAGGCCGGTGATTTTTCAGAATGGATGTCAAGTATGGCGCCCGATAGCGGGCACAGGGTGGCTGTTATCGGGGCCGGCCCGGCCGGTCTCACCGCGGCCTTTTACCTCAGGAAAAAAGGTCATCAGGTTACGGTCTTTGAAGCCCGGGAAAAGCCCGGCGGCATGATGCGCTATGGGATTCCCGCTTACCGGCTGCCGGAAGATACGCTGGATAAAGAGATCGGGGCTGTCATGAGTCCAGGCATCGAACTGAGAACCGGCCAGAAGCTGGGTGTGGATTATGAAATCGAGCAGTTGACGCAGGAGGGCTTTGAAGCTGTTTTTGTTGCCGTTGGGGCCCAACTCAGTAAAAGAATCGAACTTGATGGTTCCGAACTGGATGATGTTTACTGGGGAGTTGAATTTTTAGCTGCAGTTCGCGGAGGCAAAAATACACCTGTTAAAGACCGGGTGGTCGTGATCGGCGGCGGCAATGTGGCGGTTGATGTGGCGCTTACAGCCCTGCGTCTCGGTGCTAAGGATGTAAAGCTCGCCTGCCTGGAAAGCCGTGAAGAAATGCCGGCAAACTCCTGGGAAATCGAACAGGCTCAGCAAGAAGGTGTGGAGATGCTGTATTCCTGGGGCCCTGAAAAAATAAGCGAAAATGACGGCAAGGTTACAGGAATTGAACTGGTGCGCTGCACGTCGGTTTTTGATGATCAAGGCAATTTTTGCCCTTACTTTGATGACACCAAAAAAAGCATAGAAGTCGATCAGGTGATCCTGGCCATTGGTCAGGACAGCGAAACCGCATTTTGTCAGGATTTTTGTTTTCTGGATGATCAACGTTCGTTGCCGGTCAATAATGGACTCATCGCCATCGACAAATCCACCCAGGAAACCGAGATGAAAGGAGTATTTGCCGGTGGTGACGCGGCCAATGGCCCGACCACCGTCATTGAGGCCATTGCTGCCGGACGCCGGGCGGCAATTTCAATCGATATTTATCTAGGCGGGGATGGCACCTTTGAATTCAGAAGTCGGAATTCGGAAGGCGGAAATGGTCGGCCCGATTATGACGGAAAGCGTGAAGCCGGATTTGCGGAGTTGAAACGGGTTGAAGTGCCATCCCTGCCCCTTTCTGAAAGGCATACGGGATTTTCTGAGGTTGAGCTCTGCTATACTGATGAACAGATAAAAGCCGAAACCCACCGCTGCCTGCAGTGCGATCTGGAAATATGCCTGGCCAGAGAAAAGCGGGCCGCCGAGTTGGGTAATTAACCGCAAACTCACAATAGCAGTACAAGGCCTAGGGCACAGCTCTTCGCAAAAAATCGCTCAACTTAGGTTTACTTTTTTTATTCAACCGCGGCATTTTGAATGCCTTTCAAGATTGCCTTGCGGAGGTCTCGGGCGGTCGCCGGTGGTGAAGGCGCCTGCGGATGCAGAGTCATGGAGATGGCTTCCGTAGGACACAGGTAGGCACAGGCTCCGCAACCGATGCAACGGTTGTGGTCTACGACTGCTATTTCCGCGTCATTCATCGAAACCGCCTCTACCTGGCATTTCTCCACGCAGGTCTCACAACTTTCACACAGCTCCTCATCAACCGTTGCAATGTAACCGGAAGACGCGATCCAAATAGGTTTATCAGTCTCTTTTAGTTTGTGCAGCAAATCACAGTGGCAGCTGCAGCAGTTGCATAAAAACTCCAAAAATTCAGAGGTATTGGAACTCAAATGCACTAATCCGTGTTCTTCACATTCCTTTAAAATCGCATGCGCTTCTTCTTTGGTAATCATCCGCGTAATCCCTCGCTCTGCAGTATAACGTGCTCCGGGACCAAAATTCATGCAGCATTCGCGGGGTGCATCACAGCTTTCCTCTCTCAATAGCTGCGCCTGATGCCGGCAAAAGCAATGGCCGACTGCAATCGCATCGGCGGATTCAATATAGCGTGAAAGCTGGTCAAAGGTATAAACCGTTTGTCCGGCCTGAATAGTTTTCTCGACTGGAATGATCCGCGTAGGAGGCGTTACCTCTTTCACAGCGGTCAATGTTTTGGTCACCATGGGTTCCGCAATATCGAGATAGGCTTTAAACATCCGGGCCAGGCGACGATCATGTTCGGTATCCGTGCCGCGCATGAACTGAAATTCAAACATACCCGGCATAATCGCCAATAATCGATACAGGACAACGCCATTTTTTTCCCGAGTAAGCACCGTCGCCTTATCCGCCATGGATTCCAAGAGGGGCGTTATTTCTGCCACCGGCCGCGACAGTTTTTTTGCTAAATCCGGCGCCGAGATGGCTACCGGAGGAATCTTGGCGGCAATCTCAGCTTCTTCTTCCGTAAAAAGTTCTTCGAATAACTCATCCAGCTCGGGACACGGTATCGCCGGGATCATGGCGCCGATTCTGTTAAAGTTAGTGCAAAGTTCGGTAAACAAAGCCTTTTCCATATCAAGTCTCCCTTATTGCATTTTCGTTATCATCAATGATCAATCAAACCGGACCCATTTTCGTTACTTTTTATTAATGAAAACGCGTGTGTCGTTAAACGTTACAGTGCACCGATTCCAGCGATATTTGTTTCATATCCGAATCCAAAACTCAAGAGATTTCAAAAAGAGTACACCACAATATAAAGTGTTCGGCCATTTTTGAGCAGAGTTGATTTACTCGTAAAAAGTTTGCCAAGCTGTCATTGCGAGCGCAGCGAAGCAATCTCTATCAATCCAAGTCTCTG
>CBDUUO010000206.1:0-5853 GCA_965370395.1 uncultured bacterium | reverse complement strand
GGGCGGGGATAAACCCCGCCCCTACGAGAGCGGTCAAACATTTTTGTGTAGGGGCGGGCTTTATGCCCGCCCGCGTTGAACGCTGTATCAAATATAGATCTAAGACGGCAGCTCATAGGCAATGATCGTGCTTTTGGGTTGGCCGATCAGTATAATCGAGCCTTCGCTCAGAATAACCGCTGCAACCAGTTCGATCTTGCCGTCGTTGTCAAAATCCCCTAAGGTATAATCACGGATAAAGCCGGAGATCTTGCGCGTTTTCCAGCGGGTCTGCAGACCCAGTCCGTCCCAGGTCATGGACTCAACGTGGGCGTTGGTAAATTTTCTGAATCTTTCAAGGTGCCCTCCCGTCACGTTATAATTTTTTACCGCAATCACTTCGCTTTCGCCGTCACCGTTGGTATCGGTTACCAGCAAACGCATGGGGTAATATATGGGATTATTAACCTGCGATCTGCGTTCTTTTTCACCCAGGCAGTACAAGGTGCTGCCGCCGTAACGCTCACCGCTTTTCCACACTTCTTTTCCGTTGGCATCGATAATCTGGATACGATCGTCTTTGCGGTAAGCCACAGCGGTTTCCTGTTTATCGTTGAGGATATCACCCATGGCAAAACCCATCACCTGTATTTTTTTGGGTGTTTTAATCTCGGCTTCCGGCACGTATTCCGAATTTTTCCAGATCATATCATAAATGCGGCCTGAAAATGGTTTGGCCATGCGATGTTTCTGGCCCAGCAATATTTTTCCCCGGCCCGGTACGTCGGCGACCCGGAAATACCATGAGCTGCCGTCGATAATTTTTTGAAAATTCTTGCCGTCGTATTCAAAAACAATTGAATTAATTGCCAACCGGGTCGCAGTTAAGCGGGTAATAAAAATTTCAGGATAACCGTTTTCGTTGATATCGGCGACGTCAACGCCGATATTATACTGGCTGCCGCTATCTTTGATCTCATGGGCTTTATAAAACCGGCCGCGTTCAGCCCGATAAATGATCACCTCCTGCGGTGTAACCACCACGGTTTCAATTTTGCCGTCACGGTCTACGTCCCCCAAGGCAATGCCGTTAATTAAATGTTTAAAGCTGGCACTGCGCCAGAATTTTTGAAACGCGGTTTGTTCTTGATCCGTCGCCAGGATAAAGGGAGATCCTTTTCCTTCCGGGCCGCTTCCTTTCACCAGTTTTTCTGGATGCGCATGGCGATCATCTTTTGGAGCCGTTTTTGATGCCTGGGGCGCGGGGGCTGCTTTCTGGGCGACTTTTGGCTGACGGTCGAATACATTTGCATTTATTTGGGCCGCAATCTGGTTGATTTTGGTAATGACGCCGCCCAGGTCCTGGCTCTGATCAAAAAAGCTCGTGGTGGGTGTATTGCCGGTGACGTCCACCATTTTGGCGTCAATGCTGATGCTGTTTCCAAAAACGGTTAAACTGCCAAACAGGGTGTAATCCGCATTTAATTGGGAACCTATTTTGCGAGCCAAAGACTCATTGACGGCACCGAGGCCTCCCACCGCGTTAGCCGCGCTTTCGACCTCCTGCCGGCTGATCACAACCACCTCGTCCTCCTTTGAAAGACGTGATGTGAGCATGTCAAAGATGCCGTTTTGCAGAAATGACATATCCTTTTCGGCATTGATCTTAAACGGCAGCAGGGCAATGCGTTTGGGTTCAGCTGCATACGAAAAATTGAGGGATAACGCTATTAATGTTAATAAACATATTAAGGGAAGCTGAATTGTTTTATATTTTAAGGACCCCAGTAACATATTCCTCCTTCAATTTTTGCCCGTTTGTCCGTTGTCGATTGTTAAATTGATTTCCTTCGTATATTCTGGATTCCGGATCTCGTTCACCTCTGGTGAACTCGTCCGGAATGACGGATTTGAGGTATTCCGACACAGCCTCGAAAGCGGGAATCCAGCTTATAGGCAAATTTGTTCATATAAATCCTTCCATTGAGGATTCATTTTTTCTATCAACTGTAATTTCCAAGCTCTTTGCCACTTTTTTATTCGCTTTTCTCTTGTAATTGCACTTTCGGCATTTTCATGGACTTCGTAATACACGAGCATTTTTACATTATATTTTTGGGTAAAGCCTTCGATAATATTGTTCTTATGCTGCCATACTCTTTTGATTAAATTGGACGTTATCCCTGTGTATAATGTGCTATTACGCTTGCTTGCTAATATGTATACATAAAATTGTTTTTTCACGCTTGCCTTATTCTCTCTGGATTCCCGCCTACGCGGTTGCGTCGCAATTCGTCATCCCGGCCAAGTCCCGCGAAGCGGTCGCGAGCCGGGATCCAGAAAGTATTGATTTCCTTTGTATATTCTGGATTCCGGATCTCGTTCACCTCTGGTGAACTCGTCCGGAATGACGGATTTGAGGTATTATGCCTCAAGTTTCTTTTTTAATATCTCATTGACCATCTTTGGATTCGCTTTGCCGCGTGTTTCTTTCATTACCTGCCCGACAAAAAATCCCAGCAATTTGGTTTTACCGTTCCGGTAGGCCTCGACTTCCGCTGAGCAGCCGGCAAGGACCTTCGAGATGATGTCTTCAATGGCGCTCGAATCGGATATTTGAACCAGCCCTTTATCCTCGACAATGGATTGGGGCGATTTGCCCGATTTGGCCATTTCATCAAACACGGTCTTGGCGATTTTACCGCTGATGGTCCCATTGTCAATGAGTTTGAGCAGCCGGGCCAGGTCCGGGGCGGATATGGGCGATTGATCGATGGATTTTCCTTCGGCATTTAACAGCCCCAGCAATGATCCCATAATCCAGTTGCTGACCGGTTTGGGCTGATTAAAGCCCTGCAAACAATTCTCGAAATATTCTGCCAGATCCCGATCTGAAGTTAAAATTTCGGAATCATATGACGGCAGCCCATATTCGGCCACAAAGCGCTTCTTTTTTTCGGCCGGGAGTTCGGGCAGATTCTTTCTGACCGTTTCGATCCAATCCTCATCGATCACCAGCGGCAGAAGATCCGGATCCGGGAAGTATCGATAATCATGGGCTTCTTCTTTGCTGCGCATAGAATCGGTTCGGTTTTTGTCGGGATCCCACAGGCGGGTTTCCTGGACGACCGCGCCACCGTCTGCAAGGATTTCCTTCTGGCGGTTGATTTCATACTGCAGCGCTTTTTCCACATGTTTAAAAGAGTTCAGGTTTTTTATTTCGGAACGCGTGCCGAAGGTATCCGAGCCCTTCGGCCGGATGGATACATTGGCATCACAGCGGAAACTGCCTTCCTCCAGATTGCCGTCACAAATATCGAGATAACGGACAATTGACCGCAGCTGCCGCAGATAAGCCCCGGCCGCTTCCGGGGATCGAATATCCGGCTCACTGACGATTTCAATCAACGGCACGCCGGTCCGATTAAAATCCACCATGCTGACGGGCCGGCCGGTGTCATGATTCAATTTGCCGGCATCTTCCTCCATGTGGATCCGGGTAATGCCGATTCGATGATGGTCCCCGTTGATCTCAACATCCACATGTCCGTGCCGGGCGATGGGAAGTTCGTACTGGGAGATCTGGTAGCCTTTCGGCAAATCCGGATAAAAATAGTTTTTACGGGCAAAACGGCTTTCAGATTTTATTTTACACCCGGTGGCAAGGGCCATTCGCATGGTATACTCCACCACCTTTTTGTTCAACACCGGTAACACACCCGGCATTCCCAGACATACCGGGCATGTATGGGTATTGGGCGGGGCGCCGAATGCGGTTGAGCAGGAACAAAAAATCTTGGTTTTTGTTTTTAGCTGGGCATGGACTTCAAGCCCGATAACCGGTTCAAATTCCATCGGCCGTCCTTTAGCTAAAATCTTGAAATCACGAAAACACGATAAAATTGAAAACTTTATTTCACTGAATCATGATCTAATTCTGACCCGATTTTCCTCAATGATCCATAATTGTCCTTCAACCGCTTCATCTGGAAATAATCGCACTACGCGTTCGAAAATTTTTAAAATAAAAGGTTTATCCTGTTTTTCTATGCGTAAAACCATTATTCCCGGGTATTTCTCAGGGGGATATTCTCTGATATCAGCAAAATCAGTGTCTAATGTGATTAATATTCGCTGTTCAGTTTGGCATACTGTTGCAATTGCGGAATCAGATGTGCCACCCAAGTTTTGATCTAAAACAGTAATTGCATCATAGCCTTCGTTTCTAAGAAATTCTGCTAAATCAGTGGGCAAATTTTCATCAATTTTAAACTTCATAATAGAGTGACATTCAAGCAGGCATTTTGACAATTCGTTCTTTAGTTAGGTCTGAAGCGTATGCAATTGCGGCTTGCACTGCCTCTTTACTGAGAGATGGATAGCTTTTTAATATTTCCTCTTTCGAAAGTCCCGCTGCTAAGTTATCTAACACAACAGACACCATGATACGGGTGCCTTTAATGCATGCACTTCCGTGACATATTTCCGGATTTACTGTTATATAATCGCGCCAATTCATTGATCGTCTCCGTAAGATATTTTTTATGATTGTTGGTTTTTTAAATATTATACAATCCACGTATTCTACACAATAGTATGCCCATCCTTGAATATTCTAAATGAATTAACAATTAAATTTGTATGATTAAACCATTATAGTCAAGTTATTTTCGCTACAGCAAGCATTCTGGCGCTCTCAGCCAAAAAAATTGTGCCGGCTATCATTATAAAAGTTCAGACGAAAGAATAGGCATTTAGGACGACACGCTGCCGCTCCCGGATTTTGATTTTAAATTAACCCAATGAACGATCCATACATCAGCTTTTAGTGTTAGATTCCTGAGAAGAGAAAAATTTAAAAAAATGCTGCATGATAAATTTCACCGTCGGCTTATTGATATGAAAATTTTGGCGACCCTCGGAAAAATAGGTCTGCCCGCTGAGGGGCTGGTAAATGGTTGCCATTTCAAAAGCCGGGAAATAAAAAACATTTTCATGACAGACGGTAAATTCATCGGCCACGGCCCGCAGGGTTGCTTTGGAATTGCAGCTGGCGCTGATGACATCAATGTCCTGGCGGAAAGTTGCCCACAGATTTATCGGCGATACGGTTATTAAAATTTTACAATCCGGGTTGCTGGCGGCCATAATTTCATGAATGCGTTCCAAATTTTTGAGGTTATCCTCGTAACGGCTGACCCGGAAGCGGTAGCGGCTCATGTCTCCACCTTCGTTGACATACGGCCCGGCCGGCAGACATATCACCGAGCCGTCGATCGTGTCCTCCCAAATTTCGGTCAGACCCAGCGTTAAAATTAAGACCTCGGCTTTTTCAAGGGCCTTTCGGGAATGCATTCGATGTTGTTCAAAAGCTTCCTCAGCTTCTTTGAGATTGTCGTACAGGATGACTCTGCGGTAAGGGTCCTGGATTTTTTTTGATTCAGGAGCGATCCACCATCGCAGGTCCGGATTCCATTGCTCGAAGGTGTACTCAAAAATTTGACGCATGCAATGCGTGCTGTAAACCCGCTCCCAGGCAGCACTGGCGTGCAGGGATGCCGGATGATACGTTTCTTCCGTTATGTAGTTGTAGTCGCGCTGAATGAGCCGGCGCTTTATTTCGCGTGCAAAACATGATCCCATGGACGCGATGGGTGTTGACCGTGAAATCGTAAACCGGCCCTTTTCGGGTGCGGGGAAATTGCCGTCCACCGGTGGGTTTTCAAAAGAGCCCGGCCAGACCTGCCACTTCTGGAACCGGTGTCCGGGATGTACATCTGAACGTGCCATCAGCTGCTCCTTTTTGACGAATTAATATTATCCTAACCCGGATAAACCGGAAAAATGGCCACCAAGGCACAAAGACACAAAGCA
>CBDUUO010000205.1:0-5857 GCA_965370395.1 uncultured bacterium | reverse complement strand
CACTTCGCTAGAACCCCGCGAGCGGGATCTACGCTACGCTACGACCGGCTAAGCTCGTCCGGATTAGGTGTTTCGCTTATATTATCGTAACTATTATCATAAAACAATAGTTCAAGTTTCACGTGAAAACACATTTTATAGTGTTTCCTTTGCAATATCAGCACAATAACTTGATTTTTCTCATCTAAATTTATAAGGTTTTTTTACATTTGAATACGACATTTTTAGCGGTGGACATGCATGGAAAGATGCATATATTTGATTCGATTACACATGGGGACGGGGACCCTATTTGAGCTCGGTTCATATCAACACCCGGTGAATTTTGTAATGGGTCTATTTGCATGCTAAAAATTTGGATAAGGAGCTGAATATGGAACTTCAAGGCAAAAAAGTAGCGATTCCGGTGGAATCCTTGTTTAATACGTTTGAATTCTGGTATCCCTATTACCGTCTGAAAGAGGCGGGTGCCGAAGTGATCGTGGTGGGGTCGGGCAGCTCTGAAATTTACACGGGAAAACCCGGTACCGAAGTTAAGGTGGATGCCAGCATCGATCAGGTTTCAGCAGCTGAATTTGACGGCATGGTGATTCCCGGCGGATACGCCCCGGATATCATGCGAAGATACCCCAAAATGGTGCAACTGGTAAAAGACTTGTTTGAGGAGGGCAAGGTGGTTGCCGCTATCTGTCATGCCGGATGGATGCTTGCTTCAGCGAAAATATTGAAGGGCAAAACAGTGACTTCATTCTTTGCAATTAAAGATGACCTTGTCCATGCTGGTGCGGAATGGGTCGATCAGGAGGTCGTTGTCGATGGGAATTTGATTACCAGCCGCAAACCGGATGATTTGCCGGCATTTATGCGGGCCGTAATCGCTGCAATGAAATAGAAGAATTTTGTGCTGTTTTGTTGGATATTTGAAAATGCCTGTGTTAAGAGAAACAGCAACTAACAATCCTTGGCAAATACTGCCAATAGAATTAAATTTGCAGAAAAAAACATTGGCGGCCGTTATTTTTTCGGTAAATGGAGGAGATCGCTATGAAAATTTTGGTAGGGTATGACGGTACGAACTCGGCGAAGGAGGCGTTAAATCTGGCAAAATCCCACGCAAAGGCATTCGATGCATCCGTTGAAGTGGTTATTTCAATGCAGAAAGGGACCGAGTCTGAAAGAAAAGATATTGAGCAGGCGGAGCGGGGATTGGAGTATGCCAAGTCTTTGTTTGAGGAAGATGGCATTGACTGCAACACGCATTTGTTAATCCGCGGCCTGCCGGCGGGTGAAGATCTGGTTGAGTTTGCGAACGAGAACCAGATTGATCAAATCGTTGTGGGTGTCAAACGCAGATCAAAGGTCGGGAAATTGCTGATGGGATCCACCGCGCAATATGTAATCTTGCAGGCGCAATGTCCGGTCGTTACGGTCAAGTAGGCACTACACTTTTTCTGACATAACTTTCGAGTTTGGCGACTCCCAGAGAACACGAAAGCGTCAGGATTAAATACATAGCAGTGATGGTGATCCAGATTTCAAACGTAAAATAGGTTGTCGACATCAACTCCATCCCCTGAAATGTTAATTCCTGAATCGAAATAACCGAGACGATGGCAGAATCTTTAATGGTTGAAATGAATTGTCCTGCCAAAGGCGGTAGAATCCGTTGAATGGCCTGGGGCAGGATGATTAATCGCATTCGTTGCCATCTTGATAATCCCAGCGAGTCAGCAGCTTCCCATTGGCCCTTTTCAATGGACTGAATCCCCGCCCGGATAATTTCGGTGATATAGGCGCCTTCAAATATGGAAAGGGTGATCAGGGCTGAAATGAAGGCGGTAAACAGGGATGGCGCTGCGAATAGAAACGTCAGCAGGGCCTGGGTTTTATCATCTGCTGTCCGAATAAACTCTTCCACACCCAGGGGCGGCAGGATCTGGTCGCTGACGAAAAAGTAGAAAATAAAAATCAAAACCAATGGCGGCAGGTTGCGGATCAATTCGACATAGGTTCCGCCCACCAGGCGCTTAAAAAGGCTCCGACTGACACGGAACATCCCCATCACGATTCCGATAAACGTGGCAAAAAGGGTGGCCCAGATGCTCAACCGGATGGTGGTGAAAAATCCCTGCAAAAGGATATTCGGCACCCAGTTTTTAATCTCCGCGTCATAGCGCAGGAAATATTGAGGGATTGCCCCCCAATTCCACTTGTAGCTGAAACCGATGTGTATTTTATAAACCGTATAAATCACGGCGGAAAGCAGCAAAAGGGATAGGATCAGGTCGATGGTGGTAAATTTTGATTTTTGATTAAACAAGCCAAATCCAAATTTTAGGTTGCAGGTTTTCCGCCGGAGGCGGTTCAGGTGTCAGGTTTCAGGAGAGCGGGTGACAACGAATAATAATAGACGCGAGCGCAGCCGGGGTAAAGCCAGTTATGATTCAACATATCAATATACGGCACTCGGGTTTCTTAGTCCTGACACCTGAAACCCGACACCTGAAACCTACCCGTTCTGCAATCTAACAACCTGGTTTATGTTTAACCCCGGCCTCCCGGTCGGCGACTATTTGAGCATCCCCTCCCAGTCCCTGGTCTCAAACCAGTAATGCTTTCGTTCCGCAAGCCAGCCTTTGGCCTCTGTCACACGGATCCAGTTATTGAAATAATTGAGGGTGTCGAAATCACCTTTTCTGAGGGCAAAGCCGATGGGCTCTTTGGTGAAAGTTCCTTTTACGGGCAAAAACAGCTGATCGGGGTACTTGATCGCCTGAAATGCAGGCAGCGGCGACGATGCCACGGCCGCATGCGCTCTGCCGTTAAGCACCTCCTGGATTACCTGAGCTTCATCATCAAAAAATTTCTTTTGAGCTTTGGGCATAAATTTATTGGCCGCATCGGCAGCCGTTGAACCCAGTCTGGCGGCGATGGTCACATCGAGCCGATTGAAATCTTCCAGGCGCTTGAAGCCGGCGGCCTTTTTTTTATTGGCGACAATTGATTGGCCGGCATAGTCATAGGGGATGGTGAAGTTGACCTTTAAATTGCGATCCGGCCGGACACTCATTCCGCCGATAATCACGTCGAACTTGCCGGTCAGCAGCGCCGGAAGAATCCCGGCCCATTTGGTCGGGACGAATTCTATTTTTACCCCCATATCATTTGCCAGCTGACGGGCGACATCGATTTCAAAGCCGATGAGTTTGCCGGTCTTATCTTTCATGGCCCAGGGGACAAATGTGGACATGCCCACCCGCAGAGTTCCGCGTTTCATGACCTGCTCGACAGCACTCTCCCGGGCAACCTGTTGTTGATCCTTTTCACCTATTTCACAACCGGCATAATTAATGACAATTGCTAATCCAAAAATGAGGATGAGTAACCTTTTCAATATTTTCATATCCTGCCTCCTTATGTTAAATGCCACAAGTTACGGCCTGTAATTTATAATCAAACTTATTTTGTTTAATTTGTTGATCTCAGGTTACGACCTTTAAGCGCTTTTCCATATAAAAGACAGCGGTCGATAAGACCAGGGTAATCGTTAAATAGATCGCGGCAACCGTAAACCAGATTTCAAAGACCAGGAAGGTTTCAGCGATGATGACCTGCCCGCGCATCGTTAAATCGTAAATAGCGATGGTGCTGACCAGAGCGGAATCTTTGATGAGAGAGACGGCCTGGCTGGTCAAGGGCGGCAAAATACGCCGCAGCGCCTGGGGCAGAATGATCAGGCGATAGGTTTGATAGGTGTTGAGACCGATGCTGAATGCGGCTTCCCATTGCTCCCGGTGAATGGAAACGATCCCGGCCCGAAATATCTCGGATGCATAGGCCCCTTCAAAGAGGCTCAAGGTCAGCACGGCCGAGGTAAACCCGCTGATATTAAATACCGGAGACAACACAAAATAAATTAAAAAAAGCTGAACGAGCAGGGGAGTGTTGCGTATGATTTCAAGATACCCCCGGGCAATTGCTCTGGCCAGAAATGAGCGCGAAAGCCGCATCAGGGCGGAAGTTAATCCGAATATAAAAGCCAGTACCAGACTGATTGCGGTGATGCGAATGGTAATCAACAACCCCTGGATCAACGGGCCCGGCACCGGCTGGCTGTCGGCCGAGGCAATAATATATTGCGGCACCCGATACCATTGCCAGTTATAACCCAGTTGCCGGGTTCCGTTTATCATGAACCAGGTAACTGCGGCCACGACAACCAGATATTTAAATATATCTATCAGCACCGGCCGCTTCAGGACGGATAGAACAGAGTGGCGATTTGGTTGTTGCGGGTTATTCATTGCCATACACACAAATTTATACCGCTTTCCATTATAATGTTCCGAATAACGGAATAGGGGCATAAGTGGTTGTAGAAAAAAACGTTTGAATAACGGAACGTTTTTTTGAAAATCACTAAATACCGCTATAAGTCGCCGGGTTGAGCGGCTTGTCGGATGCAGCTCAAAGATGCGCTTTTTCAGTTTGTCAGGCTTTGTATCGGAGCGGGGATAAGACCGCCGCGTCGAACAAATGGATTCGGATTATGGCCGTTGTTTACCGGGAGAATCGTAGACTGTCCCAGCAGTCCTCCAAAATAGGCGCTGTCGCCGGCTTTTTTACCGGGTACCGGTATTAAGCGGGTAGCGGTTGTTTTATTGTTGATGACACCGATCGACATTTCGTCGGCAATAATGGCGGCAATGGTTTCTGCGGTGGTATCCCCCGGTAGGGCAATCATATCCAATCCCACCGAGCATACGGCAGTGATAGCCTCCAATTTTTCCAGCCCGATATGGCCCTTGCGGACGGCTTCGGATATATTCAGATCTTCGCTGACCGGGATAAACGCACCGCTTAAGCCGCCCACCCTGGAACTGGCAAATGCGCCGCCTTTTTTGACGGCATCATTGATCAGTGCCATGGCGGCAGTTGTAGCGGGCACACCGATGCTCAAAAGCCCCAGACTCTGGAATATTTCTCCGACACTATCGCCCACATTGGGTGTCGGCGCCAGCGATAGGTCGACAACGCCAAACCGAATATTGAGGTGATCGGCAACCTCCCGGCCGATGAGTTCTCCAACCCGGGTGACCTTGTAGGCGGTCTTCTTGATCAGCTCTGAGATTTGTCCCAGATCGAGCCCGGGGTCGGCCTCAAGGGCTCGATCCACGGCATTCCTTACGACCCCCGGCCCGCTGACCCCCACATTGATCACAGCGTCGGCTTCGCCGATACCTAAATAAGCACCGGCCATAAAAGGGATATCCTGTGGAATATTGGCAAACACGCAAAGCTTTGCACAGGCAATTCCATCGTTTTTGGCGGTAAGATGGGCAGCCTGTTTGATGGCTTTGCCCATTAATAAAACCGCATCCATATTGATGCCGGCCTTAGTCGATGCCACATTAACCGAAGCGCATACCCGATCCGTCGCAGCCAGGGCGTGCGGAATCGCCTCCATTAGGGCCATATCACCACGGGCGATTTCTTTTTGGACCAGAGCCGTAAAGCCACCGATAAAATCGACATCAACCTCTGCGGCAACCTCGTCCAAAACCCGAGCGACATCTACCAGTTGTGAAGATGACATGGCCGCACCCACAGCGGCAATAGGGCTGACCGCTATTCTTTTATTGACCACCGGAATACCGTATTTTTCACCGATATGATTGCAGGCGCTAACCAGATTGCCGGCAAAATGGGAGATTCGGGTATGGATCCTTTTTTTAAGTTTTGCCAGATCATGGCTGGCGCAATCCAGCAAATTGACGCCCAGCGTTACGGTCCGCACATCTAGATGTTCATTTTTAAGCATTTCAAGGGTTGACAGGATCTCTCGTTGGGTCAGCAT
>CBDUUO010000204.1:0-5861 GCA_965370395.1 uncultured bacterium | reverse complement strand
CCACTTGTTCTTTCTGGATAACTACGTTAATAATTAGACGTTTTCACCGTTATATGATTTCATCTCTCCCGCGGTTTTTAACAAAATACACACAAGACAGGTGTATTTGCAGTTTGGTATCCCCCTCAATTGCTCTGCATAAAGCGCTTTTGTTATAGAGTTAAAAAGGAAGGCAGGTCTTATCGGGCCGAGAATTTATACATTACGGAATTTTGATACGTTTCATGGCCTGTTCCATCAAGAGCTGGCGACCGGTTTTAGCACCAATGACCGATTGCGTCTTGCGCTGGCTCCAAACGGTTTCAGGGCGGGCCTGAACGATAAACATGTTTTCGGGAAACGGGGTATCTTTATCAATGGCCCATTCGATATCCATGGGCCGGCCGTAGTGGTTTTCGATATTTTTGGCAGCCCTGACCAGTGCTTTGATCTCATCATCCGCCAGGCAGCAGGTGCACTGCATATCGTCATCGACATCCGCGTCGACCACTTTCCCTTTTTCCAGGTCATACACACATTCGATGTGTTTGGTTGATATGGTCCTTTCATTAATTTCCAGCATGACCTTATCGACCACAAATTTATCCGGGTTGACCGAGCCGGAAACGACAGTTTCACCCAGTCCCCAACTGCCCTCGATGACGACCTTGGAAACATCTCCATCAGTGGGGTTGATGGTAAACATCACGCCGGCGGCCTTAGAGTTGACCATTTTCTGAACGCCCACACTGATGAGCACCTTGTCATGGGGAAAGTCGTTTTTAATGCGGTAGGCGATTGCGCGGGGGGTATATAAACTGGCCCAGCAATTTTGAACATTGGTGATAACCTGATCCGCTCCCTGAATCCAGAGGTAGGTGTCCTGCTGACCGGCGAAGCTGGCGGTGGGTAAATCCTCAGCTGTTGCACTCGAGCGCACCGCTACCGGAATCGATTCGACGACGCATTTTTTACACAGCTGGGAATATCCATCTTTGATGGCCTTGCCGACCGCTTCAGGCATTGGCGTCTTTTTGATTAACTTCTGCACGTCGGCACTGGCATTATTGAGGGCCGCCATATCATCGGGGTTCAGATCGGAAACCAGATCGAAAATTCGGTCCTTTATCCCGGCATCGGTAATGAATAATAAGTAGCTGTCGGTGGTCACCGCATATCCGGGCGGAACCCGAATAGCGGCTTTGATCATTTCTCCCAGGCTGGAATTTTTGCCGCCGACAATGGGGAGTGAATTTTTATCCAGTTTTTCAAAATCCAGGATATAATCCATATTTGCTTCCTTCAACACCCATCCTTCTGAAACCCCCTCCCTAAAGGAAGGGGTTTCAGAATGGATTCCCTTAAGTAAAAGACGAAAGTCTTTTAATCGCCGAATAGCGTGCAGCGATTCAGTTTATGTTCACTGCCGGATTAGCCTGCTCGTTTAACAATCTCGACGACCCCGCTGTCACCGTCCACCTTGAGGATATCGCCGGTTTTAATCACCGATGTGGCAACTCCTGTGCCGGTCACCGACGGAACGCCGTACTCACGGCAGACGATGGCGGCATGACTGGTCAGACCGCCGATGTCGGTCACCGTAGCTTTAATTTTGGTAAACACGGGTGCCCAGGACGGATTAGTGGACGGGCAGACCAGGATTTCGCCGGACTGCAGATCCACAATGTCTTTGAGGCGTTTCAGCACGCGGGCCGGACCTTCGACGATACCGGCCGATGAGGCGAAACCCTTGATTTCAGAGACGTCCGCACCTGCCGCCGCATCGACTCCTTTGAGCCATTCCTTTACTTTATCCGTGGTGATCCCCCACAGCATAATGGTAAAGGGTTCGGCGATTTCTTCGGGTGGGACCCCCAGAGCCGGGGTGGGGTTCCACTTGTTGGCTGCTTCGAGGATTTTTTTGCGCTTTTCGGCTTTAGATTTATAGTAGCTTCCTCGCATGGGGATATCCACACCCAGTGCCCAGCCGGTTGATACCTCGGTCAGCAGCTGTGGGATTTCATAGCGGTTAAACATGAAGATGTCATCGACTTCATCTAACATCCCGTTGTTAACCAGAAGTTTTCCAAATTCTCTAATCTTGTCAAACCAGATGGTGTGAAACCAGTGTTCCACCCAGAAGAGGTGATCCTCTGCGTATGTGTAAATGGTTCTGACGGCATTGTAAGCATCATCAAAGGCCTTACGATCTTCGTCGGTTTTGATGAGTTTGCGATATTCGGCAACAACCTCATCGCGTTCCTTCTCGATCTTATCCAGGGAGCGCTCAATGGTTTCGCCCTTTTCCAGCCGTTCGACATAACCTTTAATATAGCTATAGGGGATGTCCGGATCGGTCAGCCAGCTGCCCTCATAATGAAACCAGCCGCTGCCGCAGGATACATAAAACCAGGGATCTTTGGCTTTTTCATACTCTGCCAGCCAGTTTTTTCCATCTTCTGTTTTTTGAAGTTCAGCGATCTTATCTTCCGCCGGCTTGTCACTTTTGAGAATAGCGGAAACTTCCTTGGCAGAAGCTGCCAGTTTGGAAAGGCGGCAAAGTTCTTCTTCAGGTCTGAACATGGATACATAGGCGCCGGCGACCATCTTGCCGATGGCACTTTCACTGATACCGGGAAAAAGCTTGCGGGATACATCCGCAAACATCAGGTAAGCCAGGTAGGTGAGGTTAAGCATCTCAAAATGGTACTGCCAGCCCTTAAACATCTGGTTGACCAGCTTGTCAAAGGACTCGATCAAATAATAACTGTCGTACACCCCGGTGGGCGCCGGCAGAACCTGATCTTCGGGAACATATTTCGGCAGCTCCTTGGGGACTTTCACCGCGGCCATTTCTTCGCCGAGCGCTTTAAACTTGGTCAGCCATTTGTCCCAGAGTTCATTATAATGTTCAAATACATAGAATACGCGTTTCTCAAAATGCTGGGCTTTCTCACCGATGATTTCCTCCGGCGGCGGTGCGATGGCGCAGATGTACAGGTAGCATCCCACCATTCGTTGGGCGATTCCCTGGGCCGGTGGAATACAGAATACGCGGGTGGTGTACTGTGACAGGGAAATCTGCCAGGCTTCCTGAAAAATCAAATCCAGTGGGGGCACCGGTTCCGGGGCATGGATTTTGTCCTGATACCAGAATTGTGCTTTTTCCCAATCGGCTCTGTCATCTGAGAACAGGTGATGGGAGGGATACATTTCTTCCCAGCCTTCGAGTTCAGGGGGAACCTGAAACTCATGAGGATCCGGGAATCTTCCAGATTGTTCGGCCATTTTCTTCCTCCTTTCGGTGGTGGGTTTAAAACATGCTTGGTAAGCATCCAATTTGATTCATAACAAAAGACAAAGGCTTTAGGTCGGAAGAACTGGTACTCGAAATGAGCTTCAGAACCAGTTGAGGTGTGCGTACAGAAGCCTGGAATTAAATGGGATTTATTTTTTATGAAGGAATCAAATAAATTTGTCAAACTAATTTAATTTATGGTATACATAAGTTTTATTTATGGATGAATTTGATCCATAAATAAAAATTAGAGTGTTCTGGATCGACAATGGATGCTCGAAACTCGACTGACCTGTTTTCTCTGTCATCTGACTTCTGACACCTGTCATCCAATACCAAATACCCAATACCTAATACCCAATACTCAATACCCGATATCTAAACCATGTTGAATTTTAACCAACTCAGAGTATTCTATTATGCCGCAAAAAACTTGAATTTCACGGCTGCCGCCGGCGAACTGTTTATTACCCAACCGGCGGTCACTGCTCAAATCAAGTCATTCGAGGAGTTTTGTAATCTGAAATTGTTTAAAAAAAAGGGTCGCAGGATCTATTTAACAGATGAAGGCCGCTCCCTTTATATGTACGCTGCTAAAATTTTTAAATATGAAAAAGAAATCGAAAATGTCATCGATGATATGCGTGAGCTCAAGCGAGGAATTCTGAGTCTGGGAACCACCAAGGCTTATGCGCGTTATTTTATGCCGTTGATGATCACCACTTTTCACAAAAACTATCCGAATATTAAAATACAACTAAACGAGGGCAGTTCGCTGGACATGATCCACAGTTTGCTGAGTTTTAAAATTGAAGTAGCGGTTATCGCTAAATCTGAAGATAATCCTGAAGTCAAATTTCTTCCCTTTAGTCAGGAAGAGATGGCCGTGATTGTGTCTCTGAAGCATCCCCTGGCAAGAAAGAAAGCCGTCTCCTTTGCAGACCTGGCAACCTTACCATTTATTATGAAAGAAAACGGCTCCGGGACTCGCAAGCTGGTGGAAGAATTATTTGAAGCCGAAAAATGCACGCCTAATACTCTGATGGAAACCAGCAATACCGAATTTATCAAACAGTTGGTGCAGCGTGGGGAAGGCGTTTCTTTGGTGGTGAAAGAAGCCGTAGCCGCTGAGCTGAAAGAAAAAAAACTTACCTCAGTTCCCCTGAAAGGACCTAAGATTTATTTGGATGTCAGCATTGCCTATCTGAAAGACCAGGTGCTTTCGCCTCCCGCTAATGCGTTTGTGGATACATTAATCGGCTTGAAGTCAGAGGATCTGCACCCCATGGGAATTGGCCTGATGATGGCCAAAATGCTTGCCCAGCGCAAGGAAGATCAAAGGCAAGCCACCCAAATGCGCAAGCCTAAAATCTATAAGGGTCCTAAAACGTGAAAGGGAATCTGCACGATGATTCAAGATTGGGCGATTTTAAAACGGGAGCCGGTTGAGGATTTTAAGTTTTTTCTATCTGGCCGAAAATATGACCCGTGTTCAAATGCAAAACCTGGATGCCGGAGAAGACATCGAGATAATCAACGCTCCTTTGAAATCCATTCCCGCGAAAATCGAAAACAAGGAAATCGATCATGGAATGGTTTTGCTTGCGTTTTTCTTTTATTTGTCAGCCAGCCGGCGGGTACTGCACAGGTAAAGCTGTTTGAAGATAGCTGCGGGCTAAAACTTTTCAAAAAAAATGATTGCACCCCGAATATACTGATGGAAACAGGAGATGCTGAGATCATCAAGCTACTGGTTCAACATGGAGAGGGAGTCTCGTTCCTGGCGAAAGAGGCAGTGGCTGTCGAACTTCAGGAAGGAAAATTGACCACGGTCCCCTTAGAAAAACAATCGATCTTTTTAGACGTGAGTATCGCTTATCTTAAGAATCAACCGCTTTCTCCGCCTGCACAGGCTTTTCTCAAGAGTTTGGAAAATTTAGGGACAAAGAAAATGCGTTTCCAGGGGATGGGTGCCCTGATGGCAAAAAAGCTTGTTGAGGAAAGATAATAATCTGTCTGCAGGCGATGAGAATTTAACCATAATCAAAATCAACTTTTGCTTATCTCACGAACTATCAATTAAGATATCTGCAGTTTTATCAGAATTTGGATACGCTCAATAAAGCTGCAACCGGATGATATTTGGTTTTCTGTCAAGATATCCCAAGTTTTCGTTCGATAAAATTTCCTCCGATTTAAACGCAATTTACAAAATCCTAAAATTTCATATTGCGTCAGCACATCCAACAAATTTTCAGTCCTTCCAGATTTCACCATCAGGCACGAAGCCCACAATAAATTAAGGCTCAAAAAAGTGTGTATTTGCCCTGGCTAATCTGAAAACTCATTAACACGATTTAAGTATGGTTTTTCTCTGTGTCGGACCATGCCATAGCATCGTCCAAAAACACTTGCGATATCACTTTGAAACATGTACTTTTTACCGAGTTGAATTTGTGGCAAAATACGGCTAACAAAGTACACTAAATTTTATTCTGTCTCAGATGATATCACAACTTTGACCGAACTTTTGATTATCTCAATATATCACCATGGGCCAGTATCCTCGATTATGTTTGACTAA
>CBDUUO010000203.1:0-5861 GCA_965370395.1 uncultured bacterium | reverse complement strand
GAACAGGATAAGGTGCTGGATGTCGTGGAAGAGGGCCTTGACTGGTTATCTTTTAGGGCCAGTGCCGGCATCCCGCAAGTGCTGGAAAAAGATTTTATGATTCTGGTGGAAGCCGTAATGGACCCGATTGAACAATTGAGCAAAATGGTTACCGAGGCCCGCAAATACTTTTCAAATTTTTCAGACACTCAGCGGATTGTGGTTAAAGATATAATTCGCGCCTTACGCCAGCATGAACATGAAGCCGACAAGCTTGAAGATGCCATAAAAGATAAAATTTTTAATACAATCGATGATGCAGTCGCCGTATTTCATTTGATTCGATTAACGGAAATTATTGGCTCCATCGCCGACCACGCCGAAAATGCCGGCGACATGATGCGGGCCATGGTTGCAAAATAGAGTCAATTCTCAATTTGACTTCACCGCCTTCATAGCGTCTAGCCCATCATTCCAGCGACATTGCCGGCTCATGCCGGAAAACGACCCATCTTCGCTCTGGCGAGCTTCCGTCTTCGTTAAAACTACGCCGGACAGGTCGCCGCGGCACGCGACTCATGGCTCCAGGAGGACCAGTCTTCGCTCTAACGAGCTACGCCTCGGCAGGCGATTCATGCCGGAAAACGACAAGTCGGTTTAGGGGGATAGCGAAGAGTTCAGGCCTCCTGGCGCCGATATCCCGGTCGACAGAGATCGCGGCCACCAAATCCTGATGAAATTTTTGATTGGCTTCTATTAAACTTTCGGCCTGAATAAAGGTTTACCCTCAACTTCCCTGTTAATAATACCTGCATTAATGCTTTTTTCGCTTCTTCAAGTAATTTCTTATAATCTTTCTGATTTCTCATGTCAGTATCAAATTGTTCTAAAATGGTAGCAATTTCTTGCTGTTCATCAAATGGTGGAATAACAATTTTTTGGCTTTCTAATTCCTTCCTGCTTATGTTCGGGAAAGTCCCAAATTCTGTTTTTTTTAAACGAGAATGCCCAATCCCTTCAGAAAATAGCCTCTGCACCAAGCCTTTCTTGAGCTCTTCTGTCTTCTCGATAATCTGAGTTGTCTTCTCGATTGCCGTGTCCACAGAAGATAAAATTTCACCGATTTTTTTTTGTTCGGAAACGGGAGGAATTGGTACAATAATTGAGTGTGCTTCTTCTCGATTTAATCCAGGCACACCAGTTGTTATGTTTAATTTCTCTAAATGAAGATTTGTTAACAAATAAAATAGCCATTTCAAATTTTTTTTGCTCTGATTTTTTGATATATAAAATGTTGTATCAATTGGATAGAAGTCTTTATCAGCCCAATTAATCGCACCAACATTTCCTTTACGACCAATAATTATTCCAGGCGCTTCTATTAGCGCTTCCTTGTGATACCCTACTACTCCACTTGACCCAATAACAGGATTATCCCCTTCTTCCCGTTTTTGTTCTGGCAAAGATGCACCATATTCTAAATCGGCAATTTTACCTAACGGAGATATTTCCCAATCCACCGGGACTTTACCAATAGGTGTATTTTTGTATTTAATGCCTGTTCTTAAGCTACTTACCTGGTCTGCCATTAGATTGCTCCAAAAACTTGTACAATAAATTTTTCAAAAGCATCCTCATACTCTTCCGGCCGCAATTCTTTTCCCGGAATTGGAGGAATGTCAAGACCGCTTTTTGTGAATTCACTGCCCACAACCTCAAATGAATCCCTGAGCTTCGAGCTTCTCATGTAATCGGATAGATCGCCTTTACTAATTTCATCCAGAGTAGACCACACCTTGGAAAGGGCATCGCAAAGGGCAATCCAATCAATCCAAACGGGTTTTTGGATATCTGTAATGCTGCCTTTAGATAAAAACTCCCACCACCTCTCCTGGGAAAGCCAGTATTCTATCTTGCGCTTGCCCTTTATCCGGGTCAGAATAAGGTTGGATCGGGCCAGCTCGATAAGAGCGTCCTGGGTCCCGCGAACTGAAATCCCAATTGCCCTGGCTACCTCGGAAGGATGTCCGCCGTCATGGGTCAGAAGATATGCCAGACATTCAGCTCTGGAACCCAAACCGAAAAGAGCCCTTAATAAAAAGCGAAGCGTCGCATGGGAAGTGATCGGTACCTCTCTGGTCATCCGTCGTACTTCCAAGTTAGGCCGATGAAATCCAAAGCTGGTAAAGTTTGTGTCGGGGGTTCTGGGAATGGGATGGGGCTTTCCATTTTTGTCCATAAAAAGGGATTCACGAGTATCGACGCCGTCTGCAATCAAGGATCGGCAATACCGGCTCAGATTTTTCCATTTACGCTCATCAGCCGCTTGCATGAGAAAAGCCCCGGCAGCCCCTATTAATTTCGTCGCGATTGAATTCTTACCGCGCAAAATCCCCCGCAGCCGCTGGATATCGATCCATTTACCATTGACAACCAGCCAATCCATGACTTCATCAAACAGTCTGGGTTCATAGCGGCCAATTTCTAATGTAAACAGTAGCATCGGTTCCGGATCGTAGAGCCATGGGTCCTCTGTCCGGGCTTCTCCCAACACACCCAAGGCCGACCACTGACGCCAGAGAAAGTCCAATATGTTTTCAAGAAATAAATCCCTAAAGTCTTTCTGCAACATGGCTGAATCCCATATGCTTCAACAAGTCTTTTAGAACGCTCCGATAACCCTCAGATTCATCATGGGTCATGCTCCAGCGGGCAGCCTGTTCCAATTCTTCTGCTGTTGGACTCATGGCTAAAAGATCATCGTAATGCTTGCCTGCGCCCTGATCCACAGCAGCATACAGCTTAAAATGAATTTGATCGTAGCGTCCGAGAAAATGCATAATCAATTTGGGGCCATATTGTCGGGTGGCCACCCGTTCCATAATTCCATCAGGCAATCCAAATTCTACCGCCGACGGCGGTCCGGTATTAATCCAATCTTCCGGCAAGTTAAAATCTCTGGCCACCTTTTTTGAAGCAGCGATGAGTTCAGCGCTCAAGGGCCTGGCTTTAACGAATGTGATATCTCCCAGGTTTGTCCTATTAATGCGAGCAAGAATATCTACATCCCTGGTGGTACGTCTCGCCAAACCTAACGCGATCAACGCCGAACCGCCGCACACCATTAGCTCAACAGGCTCCCCTTTTAAAATTTCCAGCTGTTCTCCCAAAGCATCCAAAGTGGTTTCTATGTCCTTTTTGTCCCGGAACATGACTACACCTGAAAGCCCAAATCCGATAAATACCGGTTCATTTTGTTCTCCACGACCATTCGCTCCTTTCTCAAGCCTTTTAATTGATTAAGAACTTCCTGGACATCAAGGGGCTCTTCCTCTTCGGTAATATCAATATATCGGGTTATGTTCATGTTGTAGTCATTGGCACGAATCTCATCGAGGGGCACCGGTCGGCAATATTTTTCGACAGACCGATATTCGCGATAAGCATCAACAATTTTTTCAATACCCTGCTTTCTGAGTTTATTCTGATTCTTACCTGCCTGATAGTCATTGGCCCCGTAAAGAAAAAAGACCTTCCCCTTGTGTTCTTTGGGCTTGTTGCGATTAATGATAAAAAGACTGGCAGGAATACCCGTCCCAAAAAATAGATTACTCGGAAGACCGATAACCGCCTCTAAAAGATCTTCTTCAAGAATTCCTTTCCGTATTTTTCCTTCCGCCCCTCCACGGAATAAGACACCATGGGGAAGCACCATACCCGCCTTGCCTTTGGGGTTCAACACGGTAATCATGTGTTGTACAAAGGCATAATCGCCGTAACTTTTGGGAGGAATTCCAAATCGGAAACGTCTGTACGTGTCATGCTGGGCTTCCTCATAGCCCCAGTTTTTAAGGGAAAATGGTGGATTGGCGATAACAATATCAAATTGCATCAGCTCACCGTGCTCACTGATGAGTTTGGGTCCCCTGAGCGTATCGCCTTTCTCTAGTCTGGCGCTAAACAGCCCGTGGAGCAACATATTCATTTTACAAATAGCCCATGTCCCAATATTCTTTTCCTGGCCGAACAAGAAAATATTTTTCGGGTTCTGCCCGGTTTCTTTTAGATAACGAACCGACTGAACCAGCATGCCTCCGGAACCGCAAGCCGGATCACAGATTCGCATCCTCTCCTGCGGGTCTAATATTTCAACCAAGAGGGTTACAACTTCCTTAGGCGTGTAAAACTCCCCTCCCTTTTTTCCCGCATCGTCGGCAAATTGGGCAATCAAATATTCATAAGCATCACCTAAAATGTCAGGCCTTTGGAGATTTTGGTTGGCAAGATTTATTCTTGAGAAGTGGGCAATTAATGCCGACAGGGTGACATCCGGCAAGCGGTCTTTATCGTTAAAATCGACAGCGGAAAGAACTTCTTGCAACATTTCCGGATTGGCTTCTTCAAGAGCATCATTTGCTTTGTTGATCGCTTCGCCAAAATTTTGGGTCAACGTCTTTAAATGGGACCAATGGGCTCTTTTGGGAATAAAAAAGCTGTAGTTGTCCGGGTTATCCAGATCCACATGGTTCTCTGTTTTAAGTTTTTCCACTTCTTCATCAAAAACATCAGACAAACGTTTGAGGAATAACATACCAAAAATGTAGTTTTTATAGTCGGATGCGTCGATACTCCCTCTAAGAATATTAGCTGATTCCCACACGTGTGTTTTCAATGTTGCCAGATCTATTTTCGGCATGGCTACTATACCTCCAACTAGAAGTTATAATGATGAGCAAGCTATAACCTATTAAAAAATGGACAGAATGTCAATTATATTTTAATATTATAGTTTATCTATAAATTTTATGAAGTTAAACTATAATAATTAACAAATAATATCGATTTATTTAATTGATATACTTATGAATCACTAATGCCGCATAAATCGAATCATTTCCTCTTTTGTAGAGTTGAGAACTCGAAGCTTCTTTGATTGTATAAGTTTAAAGCCCAGTTCCTCTGCTAAAGGAGTTAATAGCTGAGCAAGCAAATCAGAACGAACTGTAATTTCCTTTGGACGCCAACCGGCACCGGTCAGCGCAAACACAAGATGACCCGGAATCGATCCCCACATGGCTTCCAGAGAAGGTTCGGCCATCAGCATTTCCGTGTGTAAAATCAAATTAAGGCTGGCTTCCATTATCAGCAGAGAATAGGGACAAGCAGGCCGTTGGCCTTTTTTCCCCATGTCAGCTGGGAACATAAAAACATCCATCTCGAGAATATGGTTGCTTTGGGGCAAGCGTTTAAGCTTTTCCAAATCCTCTACATCCAAGGTAATCGGAATTTGTAACGACTCCGGCGGTATCGCAAGAATACGGTCTTCCCATATCAGACTGCCGCCTTTTTTACCGGTGGTGACACGCACTAAGTAGCTTTCATCATCGGACTGCGCCAAAATGGACGGATTTTCTTTGAAACGCAGGGCGATTTCATAAGTCTGCTCCAACGCGTGAATCATAAATCGGACTTCTTCCGCCTCAAGGTACCAGGGCCAAAAACCGGGCCGATAGCTCTGGAACTTCGGCCATTCCTTCCGCCCGCGAAATTTAAGCCCCAGTTTCTTGATCGTCTCATAGTCTCTTTTGGTCAAAACTTTCCGGTCTTCAAAAGCGACCTGAAGCTGGGGTATCTCAATCACTCGTTCCGGAACTTCAGAAGGGTCTTCGTTTAGTAAATCCCAGAAACCATAAAGCGCTCTGGGCCCAAGATAAACAGCTATCGCGAAATGTTCCCCACCTGCCCCCATAACGCTTACGAAACCGGTTTCGTCGGTTTCCGGATTCTGGACGCCGAAGATATCAGTTTCATCCATCCAATCCCATGGGGCAATTTTCTTCACACGAACAGCAGCTTCATAGAGTTTACGCCACTCTTTTAAG
>CBDUUO010000202.1:0-5867 GCA_965370395.1 uncultured bacterium | reverse complement strand
GTTTATTTATGTCAAGAATTATTTTTAATGCTTTTCCGCGAAGCGGGAAAAAATATTTTTAAAATAGCTTTAGTCATTGAGAATGTCACCTTATCCAACCCTGGTGTTTGAGAGTCTCAACAGAGCTCTAACCTTGCTTCATTGGGTATAGGTGACGACGGGGAGCCGTCAAAGCTTTGTGGGAAGGTCGATCATATCGCCTTGATGACGCAAATGAAGGTCTCCCCGCCTTCACACAACTTAAGCCGCTAATTTGTAATGATAGTTATCGCTGTAGTTCTCCACATACTTCGTTTTATCGCGAACGATGGCAAAGATAAGCCCCAGAAGCTTTCTGGATATGGCCACCAGGGCCTTCATCTTGAGCATGCCTCTGTCCAGCATTTGTTGATACTTCTCATGCATGATTCCTTTGGATTTAACTGCATTAATGGCCGCAAAAAACAGCAGTTTTCTCATCAGAGGTCGGCCACGTTTGGAGATCCGCCGCTGCCCCCTGTGTTTGCCCGAACTGATTTCATAAAGATCAAGACCGGCCAATTTCATGACCTCAGAGATGGTATCAAATTTATTAAAATCTGCTACTTCTCCGATCAACCCGGCAACGCTCACCTCTGCAAGACCCTTGATGGAAAGGATGTTTTGGCTATAAGGAATCTGCTGCAAATAAACGCACATCTGCTTTTCCAAACTATCGATAAATTGATCCCCAGCTTCTATCATGCCAACAAGATGCTCAATTTCAAAAACGATACTTTGTTTACCCTCGGATATCCCAATAGAGTTTCCGGCAGCCTCATGAAGCTGTTTTGCACGATCCTGGCCAAGTTTGCCACGGCTGACCTTTTTTACAATCTGACCCACAGATTCAAGACCCAAGGCACAAATTTTCTCTGGCGTCGTGTAATGCTTGATTAAATACCTTGCAGTTTTTGTTGATATTTTTAACACCTCTAGAAATTCAGGAAAGATCACAAAAATCAAATGCTGAAGCTGATTTATCATCGATGTACGATCTTTAATCGCACGTTCCCTTGCCTGGGTGAGTCGGCGCAGTTCAGCTGCAGGCCCTTCGGGAACAACCAGTGTCAAGGCATGGCCAAGGCTGATGACGTCGGCAATCACACGCGGATCTTTGTTGTCTGTCTTATTCGGAGAATTTCCCGTAAGCTCTTTAACTCTTTTGGTATGCACCGGATTGACTTGAACCAGCTTAACAGGCTTTTTCCTCAAAAAATGGAAAAGCGGTTCGGCATAGGGGCCGGTAGATTCAAATCCAATCACGATTTGTTCAAGTCCTTGTTGTTTTTGAAACTGGCAAAGTTTTGCCCAAAATGCGGTATAGCTTTTCTTGGAGTTGTAGAATGCAAAGGGCTTAACATCGTTGCCGTTAGGTGCTCGAAAATACCCATATTGAACGTTTTTGCCGATATCCAAAGTGGCGATGACCGTTTTATCATTGATTTTTGTAACTTTCTTTGTTTTGATCGATTTCATGGCTATGCTCCTCTTTTAATTTCAGATTACCAACCAACTTACATGTAACTGGAATCAGAATGAGTATAGCCTTCTTAATTTCTAATCAAGGCTTACTGCAATATAGCAAGCTTTGTGTCTTGGTGGCGTAAATGTTTTGCCACAAAATGTCGGAGATCCGCCTCTGGAGGACACAAAAATAACAACTAAGGGCCTAAGGTACTAATTGATTGTAGCCCTGCAATAGAGAAGTTCATTTGTGATAGCTTAAGAGGTGTAGGAGATTATCATGGGTGCTTGGTTTACAGAGCTAAATCCAATCTGGCAGGCATTGGTTGCGACCTTGTTTACCTGGTTTTTAACCGCCCTGGGCGCCGGGCTTGTTTTCTTTTTCAAAACCATCAACCGAAAAGTATTGGATGGCATGCTCGGTTTTGCAGCAGGGGTGATGATCGCGGCCAGCTATTGGTCACTTCTGGCGCCTGCCATTGAAATGGCTGAAGAGGGGAGTTTGCCCGCATGGGTTCCAGCCACAGTCGGATTTCTATCGGGCGGCGGATTTCTCTGGATTATCGACAAGATTCTGCCGCATCTGCACCTGGGTTTCCCTATGGAGGAAGCCGAAGGCATTAAAACGAGCTGGCACCGCAGCGTGCTTTTGGTTCTTGCCATAACGTTGCACAATATACCGGAAGGATTGGCAATTGGCGTGGCTTTTGGTGCCCTGGCCTCAGATTTGCCTACAGCCTCCCTGGCCGGTGCGGTTGCTCTAGCGCTGGGTATCGGCATTCAAAATTTTCCCGAAGGTACAGCGGTTTCGGTTCCGCTGCGACGCGAGGGGTTTACGCGCTTAAAAAGTTTCTGGTATGGCCAGCTGTCGGGTATCGTTGAACCGATTGCCGGGGTTCTGGGTGCCGTGGTGGTAATTTTAATAAAACCATTGTTACCCTATGCTTTGTCCTTTGCTGCCGGTGCAATGATCTTCGTGGTGGTGGAAGAACTCATTCCGGAATCTCAACTGGAAAAAAATACCGATATCGCCACAATGGGTGCCATGGTTGGGTTCGCCGTCATGATGACTTTGGATGTTGCTCTGGGATAATGGTCATGCTCACAGAATCAAGTGAGATAGGCTTCAAAATGATCGCACGATACAATTTACAAAAACAATGGAGTATGCTAAAAGTCTTCCTTCATGATTTAAGCAACAGACCTTAGGAGGCCTGTTGCTTAAATCATATAAATCAATAATTTAGCGCGGATAGGAGTTTAAACGATGACCGTAGAGCGTGAAAGTATCGATTTTGATGTGCTGTTTATCGGCGGTGGCCCGGCCAGTCTGGCGGGCGCCATTAAACTGATGCAATTGGCCAAGGAGAAAAACCTCAATCTGGAAGTGGCCCTGATCGAAAAAGGCGCCGAAATCGGGTCCCATGCGTTAAGCGGCGCCGTCATGGACCCCAAAGCCCTCAAGGAACTCATACCGGACTACGAGGAAACAGGTTGCCCCATTGAAGCCACCGTCAGAGGGGATGAGTTCTATTTTTTGACTGAAACTTCAGCTTATCCGGTGCCGTTTGTTCCCAAACCCATGCACAACAAGGGCAGTCTGATCATCAGTCTTTCCCGATTTACCCGCTGGCTGGGTAAGCTGGCTGAAGAGATGGGCGTCAATATTTTCCCCGGATTCGCCGGCAAAGAGATCCTTTACGGTGAAGATCAAAAAACCATAATCGGGGTGCGAACCGGCGACAAAGGCCTGGGACCGGAAGGTGAGCCCAAATCAAATTTTGAGCCCGGAATCGATCTGAAAGCCAAAGTAACCGTCTTCGGAGAAGGGGCCCGCGGCAACCTGTTCAAGGAAATCGACAAAAAACTAAATTTATTCGAGGGCAAAATGCCCCAAGTGTTTGAAACCGGTATTGAAGAGGTCATCGAGCTGCCTGAAGCGTCCAATTATTTTAAAACCAGCAAAGGCAACGATATCCATCTAATGGGCTATCCCATCGGGCTGTATATACCCGGCGGCGCCTTTATTTACCAGATGGGCGCAAACCGGCTCACCCTGGGGTTTCTGACCGGGCTTTGCTATGAGGACCCCCTGATGGATCTTTACGAGACGTTTATCAAGTTCAAAAGCCATCCGTTCGTGGCCAACCTCATCAAGGGCGGCAAGGTCGTTGAGGCCGGCGCCAGGGCGGTTTCCACCGGCGGCTATTACACCTTGCCCAAACTGGCCGTTGACGGCGGTCTTTTTATCGGCGCCAGCGCCAGCATTCAATACATGCCCGGATTAAAAGGCATCCATGTTTCCATGAAATCCGGCATGCTCGCTGCGGAATCCATTATCCAGGCCATAGAAAAAGAAAGTTTTAACCGGGAGACGCTCAAAGCTTATTCCGACTTGTTTGAAAGCAGCTGGATTAACGAGCAACTGTATGAAGGCCGCAATTTTTACCAGGCCCTTTCAAAAACCAATCTGATGAAATTTATCCATCTGGGCGCTCAATATTTCACCGGCGGACGTGGTTTTGTGGACAACATGCCCCTTGAGGAAGATTATAAGACGCTCAAGCCGCTTGACGGCGAGCAGGTTGATATTCGGCCGGCAGTCGATCCCAAAATCTTTGACGGCAAGCTGTATGTGGACAAACTCACCGGTGTCTATCTGTCCAAAACCAAGCACCGCGAAGATCAGCCATCCCATATCATTGTGCACGACACCGAGCTTTGCGTAAACACCTGTTATCCCAAGTACCGCAGCCCCTGCACCCGGTTTTGCCCGGGCGATGTCTATGAAATTGAGGTTGATGATAATAGTGGTGAGCGCAAGCTGAAGCTGAACCCTTCCAACTGCCTGCACTGCAAAACCTGTGATATTAAGGACCCCTATGAGAATATCACCTGGACGTGTCCGGAGGGAGGGGAGGGGCCGGGATACACATTGCTATAGTAAAGAAATAGATGACAGAGAACAGAGGACAGAGGACAGAAGACCGAATAATAGATTCAGCATCCGTGATTACAACTTGTTCAATCGCGGATGTTTTTTTGGGGAAACTGAAAAAGGCGGCTGCCGCAGAAAAAATGAAATACCTTCTAAATAAGTTTACCGTTGTATTATCGACTGCTTTTTTGCTGGCCGCCCCTGGGTGTATTTCTGCCGGCGATAAATATCAGGAGATGATTAACTGCGACCTGCATGCGGGCCCCTGCACCCAATCATTTTCAGAAAATACGGTTACCCTTGAAGTCACACCCAGGCCGGTAAAAGCTATGCAGGATTTATCATTCAGGGTTACCCTGAATGGAACACTGCCGCCGAACACTAAGCCGCCCTACATCGATCTGGGGATGCCGGGCATGAATATGGGCCCCAACCGCGTGCAGCTTAAATCCGCCGGCAACGCCACCTATGAGGGCCGGGGTGTAATCGTCCGGTGCCCGAGCGGCCGCCGAACCTGGCAGGCTACGGTAACCATACCCGGTGTGGGCCAAGCCGACTTTATCTTCGATGTTATCTACTGAAACGCTATTCCTGCTTTATCTTTCCACCGGCTTTACCGTCGGCTTCGGACATTGCATCGGTATGTGCGGACCGATTGTGGTTACCTTTAGTCTCAACCTCAAAGAAAAAAACATCCTTGTTCCCCAGCTATTGTATCATCTTGGAAGAACCGTCACCTATGCCATCCTGGGCGGAGTGGTAGCGGCTGCAGGTTCCTTTACCATGGTAGCCGCTCATATAGAGCGTGCCCAGAAAGGCGTGATGATTTTCGCAGGTACCTTAATTGTGCTCATGGGAGTCGCCATGGCCGGATGGGTCCCTCTTGGCAAAGTCTTTGGCGATCATTCCAGCTCGGGTGGCGTCATTTCAAAAGGGTTCGGTAAACTGCTGAAAGTAAAATCAACGTTAGTCTATCTGCCATTGGGGTTGTTGCTTGGACTGCTTCCCTGCGGCCCGGTATATACGGCCTTGTTGGGCGCGGCCCGGGCCGGCATGGATGCTGACTCCGTCTATCATGGCGTGTCAGCCGGTATGGGCCTGATGGGTGCCTTCGGAATGGGTACCGTTCCGGCGCTGTTTTTAGTGGCCAAACTCGCCGACATGGGCTGGCTGAAATCAAGAGCGATCATCTACAAGGTGGGGGCGGTTTTGATGATCGTCGTGGGCGTCTTGTTCGTTGTGAAAGGAATTCGATACTAACTGAATGAAGTCGCATCCTGCCGCATTCTTCAGCTCAACACATTTCGGCCTGCTTTTATCTGGCTTCTGATTTACAGCCCTCCTTTTTTAATTATCGCCACCAGAAGCCACATCCCCATAATAGCGGCAACTAGATACCCGATGACGCCTATTTTTCTGATGCTCAACATCTGAAATTTTGAAA
>CBDUUO010000201.1:0-5868 GCA_965370395.1 uncultured bacterium | reverse complement strand
TGCTCGACACCCAAGACGGTATGGCGGCGGTGGGCGCGGCCTTTGTGCAGGATGAACTGGCTTACAGTACCGACGGGTTTTATCCCCAGAACATTGCTGATCTGGGTCAAAGCTATCTTTTCAGGGATCAGCACAAACAACAGCTCATCTTTTATCCGATGCGCTTTAATCCGGCCAGCGGCCAGCTCGTTTTGTATCGCCGCATTGAGCTGCGCATCGATTTTGTGGATGCACACAATGCCCAACTGAGCCCGTCGGTGCAGATGCCCTGGCAGCCGCCTCAGGCGGCCAGCGACGTGCTGTCATCGATGGCAATGGGCTTTGCCGCGGCTCCGGTTCTAATCAACCCCATCAGCCCCATCTTGTCTTCGCTGGGCGCTGCCGTCGCAGCCCTGTGGAGCCCTCCGGCAGAAACCGGCAACGACGTTTACAAGATTTTAACCGATGCCGAAGGCATCTACCGCCTCACCAAAGATTATCTGGACACCAACGGGATCGATACGGATGTGATCGATTTAAGCCAGGTGCGTATCTATTATCTGGGTCAAGAAGTGGCCATCGACATCTTTGATCAAAATAGTGATGATCATTGGGATGCCATCGATTATATCACCTTCTACGCTCAGCCGGTCAGCTCCCCGTATGCCAAATACAGCGCCGAAAATGTCTACTGGATGACACTGTCCGGCGGCAGCGGGGCGCCGCTGCGCATGCAAAGTATTGATGCCGCCCCGTCCGGCGGATTGCTGGCCGCTGATTTTTCAGACACCGCCCGCCACGAGCAGGACATCGTCTACTGGCTCAAGGCCCCGGGGGCTGACAGCATCGAGCGCTGGTTTTTTAACACATACGTGCAGGGCACGGAACATGCCGGCGGCGGACTGCCGAAGCCCTTTACCATAGCGGTGCCCGATCCACTCAGTGCCGGCACCCTGACAATTTTAATGGCCGGCCAGACCGATACCAAACACGAGCTCAACGTGGCCATTAACGGTGTGGAGCAACGTTTTAGCTGGGAGGGCATCAGCTTTTATGAGGCCACCTTAGACAATGTCCCCCTGTTTGCCGGTAATAACACCGTCACGTTGCAGTGTTTAAGTTCTGACGGCAACGACTCGATCATCGTGGATTGGTTTGAAGCGGCCTATCAGCGCGATTACGTTGCCGCTGACAACACTTTGAAGTTTGCCCCCGACAGCGGCAGCCGCTATTTAATCGACGGCTTTAGTGACAACACCCTTTTCGCCTACGACATCAGCGACCCAACCGATGTCGCCATTATCGATAACGCCGTTATCAGCGGAACCAATCCTTATAGCTTTGAGTTTGAGCCGGCCACCGCCGGCTCCACCTATCTGGTGCTTGCATCAGAGGCCGGCAAGATTCCGGTGGGGCTGATCGAGGATACAGCTGCAGACCTGGCCCTTAACGCCAGCGGAGCAGACTATATTCTCATCACCCACCGGGATCTGGGCTGGGATCAAAACGGCGATGCCTTAAGCTGGCTGGAGGATCTTGCGGCCCTTCGACAAGCTCAGGGTCTTCGAGTGTTTGTGGCCGACATCCAAGACATCTATGATGAGTTTAGCTACGGCATTAAAAGCCCGGCGGCGCTTAAAGACTTTTTATCCTATGCCTACAGCAGCTGGAGCCCACCGGCCCCCCGGTACGTACTGCTGGTGGGCGACAGCACCTATGACCCCAAAGACCTTTGGCTCAATTTGGATACCACCGCTTACCTGCCCACCTACCTGATGTTTACCGACCACAAAGGTGAAACCGTCACCGATCAGTGGTTTGTCACCTTCAGCGGTGAGGACGCCGTCGCCGACATGCACATCGGCCGGCTGCCGGCTGCCGATGCCGCCCAGGCCGCGGTGATGGTCAGCAAGATCCTGACTTATGAGACTACCCCCAACAGCAAATTTAGCGACCCAAAGGCCTGGGAGAAAAACATTTTGCTGGTGGCTGACAACCAAAGATCGGGGGCCGAATACTTATATGAGGCCGACTTTGCCACCATGAACGATGATGCCGCCGCATTGCTGCCGGCGGTCATGAACCCGTATCCGGGGTATCTGGGGATCCACTACGCTTCTGCGGCGTATTTAAATGATTTTATCACCACCACCCTTAACAATGAGGGGGCGCTGATGGTCAACTTCGCCGGTCACGGAGCCACCCAGGTTTGGGCCAATGAACATATTTTAGACACCGGGGATCTAGCGGGATTCACCAACACGGCCGAGCTGCCGTTTTTTGTGTCCATGAGCTGTGAGACGGGCTTTTTTGCCTATCCGGAGGTCTGGTTTTATCCTTCGCTGGCCGAAGCGCTTTTGCGCTCAGATTCCGGAGCGGTGGCCGCCTTTATGCCCAGCGGCATGACCACCACCGAAGGCCAGTATATTTTGAACACCGCCATATTCGACGCCATTTTCACCAAAGACATCCGCACCCTGGGTGCGGCCATCGCCGATGCCAAACAAACGTTGCTTGCTAACGGCGATGCCTATTTTGAGCAGATTACCAACACCTTTTTGCTCTTTGGCGATCCGGCCATGGAACTGAAAGTACCGCTGCCGCACATTCCCCAAGACGTGACCGTTGTGCGCCAGGACGGCGGGGTGCACATTCGCTGGCAGGCAGTCTTAGATTGCAACAAAAGCCCGGTGTCCGGCTATAACGTCTATCGCAGCCTCTCAGCCGGTGGTGTCTACACCAAAATCAATAGCGTCCTGATCAACGGAACCCAATACCTTGATACCGGTTCTGCCGGCGTCAGCGCCCAAAGTATCGCCGGCAGCAGCGTAGCCGGCTATTACTATGGGGTGACCTCGGTTGATTCAAGCGGCGATGAAAGCGCCCAAACTCTGGCGATCAGCCCGCCATCCCCTTCAACGGGCTCTGAAGGAGAAGCAAGCGGCGGTGGTGCCGGCTGCTTTATTGCAACCACCACCCGGCCGGCAGTATTCAATATTACGTTTAAAGCACTTATTATCATCATTTCAGCACTGGTTGGCTTTTTGCTGCTTCAGTCTATTTTCAAACCGCAAGGTGCAAAAAATACGGCTGAGAAAAAAATGAATCCATTTGATGAATTAAAAAAGGTTAAGACCTTGCTGGTTGATGATGATGAGTTTATTCGCGACTCGCTCAAAATTGCGTTTACCACCAAGGGCTGCTCGATGCGGGTAGCTGAAACCGCTGAAGAAGGCCTGCAGGCCATCAAAGAAGAACAATTCGACATTATCATCAGCGACTACCGCCTGACCGGCATGAATGGTCTGGATTTTCTCAAGCTGACAACCGTCACCCACCCGGATGCGATCCGGTTTTTGATTACCGCCTACCGCGATGATTACATCTTTTCTGACGCCCTGCGCACCGGGATCGATGAATTCATTGAAAAACCATTTGCAGTCAAAGCGCTCGTCAATCTGCTGGCCCTTGCCTTCAAACGACAAACCCGCAAACAGACAGCTGCTGGAATATAATCAGCAACTTCACCAACGCAAAAACAAGCCAAGGGGACGTTGGTGAAATATTGAAATTCTTGTTTGATTTGCACACCTACTAAATCAAATGTCAATATTTCACCAACGTCCCGTTGTTACTCTTTAATCCTATATTGACAATCTAGTCTGGAAAAAATATAAGATCCTTAAATAATGACATATTTTAATTCACATGATCAAAGGAGCAAAAAATGGAAATTCATAACAGGGTGGAAAACGGAATTTTAATCATTGCGATCGATGGCCGCCTGGATGCCGCCACTGCGCCGGTTGCCGATGGGGAAATCAAGAAAATGATGGAAGGAGAGCAAAACCGGTTGCTTTTTGACTTAAGTGGGCTAGAGTACCTCAGCAGTGGCGGGTTGCGGGTTATTTTAAGCGCCGCCAAAGAAATCAAGCGCAGAGACGGCAAAGTGGCTCTCGCCGCCTTAAAACAATACGTATACGAAATTTTTGAGGTCAGCGGTTTCACAGCGATGATTCCCATCAAAGACACCGTTGCAGAAGGCCTTAAAGATCTCGCTTAGAACCATGGCTATCCAAATTATTTCAAATATAGTTCAGAGATCGGGGAGTTTTTTCATTCCAAGCTTGTCATTCCCGCGAAGGAGACTGTGTCGCAATCCTTTTTGGTCATTGCGAGCGACCGCAGGGAGCGTGGCAATCTTTATGTTTTCAATGCCTTATGAGATTGCTTCGGTCGTTTCACTCCCTCGCAATGACATTACGACACAGTCTGGAAGGCGGGAATCCAGAAATGTTTTGCTGAAAAATCTGGATGCCCGCATGGCGCGGGCATGACGGTAAAACTCCCTGACCGCTCAACTAGTTTACCTGGCGGCATTTTCCCTGAACATGGGGAGTATACCGAATGAATGAAAGTAATAACGCAACCGAAGCCATCCTGTTAGTTGATGATAATCCCACCAATCTGCAACTGTTGTTTGAGACCCTTGATGGCAGAGGATATAAGTTGCTGATTGCGAAAGACGGCAAAACAGCCCTACTCATTGCCCGCAAAGCATGTCCGAATTTAATTTTACTGGATATCATGATGCCGGAAATCGATGGCTATGAAGTCTGCCGTCAATTAAAAGCCGATCCGGCTACAGAAGAGATACCGGTTATTTTCCTGTCGGCGCTGACCGACACCAAAGACAAGGTGCAGGGTTTGGACCTGGGGGCGGTGGATTATGTGACCAAACCCTTTCAGCCCGATGAAGTCATCGCCAGGGTCAACACCCATCTGACCGTATATCGGCTTAAAAAAGCCCTGGATGAAAAAAATATAGAATTGCAGGAAGCCAACGATTATTTGGAAGAACGGGTGAAAGAACGTACGGCCCAGCTGGTTGAATTAAACACGGCTTATGAACGCTTTGTCCCCCGTGAATTCTTAAGCCTGTTGAAAAAAGAAAGCATTCTTGAGGTTAAACTGGGTGATCAGATTGCACAGCAGATGACGGTGATGTTTTCCGACATCCGCGGCTGGACTACCATCTCAGAAAATATGTCGGCCCAGGAGAGCTTCAACTTTATCAATGCATTTTTAAGTCGGATCAGCCCGGTGATCACAGCGCACCGGGGGTTTATCGACAACTACCAGGGGGACGGGATGATGGCGCTTTTTCCGGAATCCGCCGATGATGGGGTCCGGGCGGCAGTTGCCATGCATGCGGCTGTTGCAGCATACAATGACGACCGCAGGGAAAAAGGCTTCCAGCCCATCGGCATCGGGGTCGGATTGCACATCGGCGACCTGATGCTCGGTGTTATCGGCAATGAAGGGCGCATGCAGGGCACGGTGGTGGCCGATGCCGTCAATCTGGCATCCCGCCTGGAAGGACTAACCCGCGTATATGGTTCCTCGATATCCATCAGCGAGCCTACCCTGGCTCAGCTAAAAGATCCGGACCGCTACAAACACCGCTTCGTAGATAAGGTTCAGGTCAAGGGGAAAAAAAATCCGGTTTCGGTGCATGAGGTCTTTGACGGCGACCCGCCGGCGGTGATTGAATTGAAAGAACAGACCAAGGATGATTTTGAACAGGGCCTCTGTCTTTATTATGACCGCAAATTCTCCGAAGCCAGCGTCAAGTTTAATCAGGTGCTGGGAAAACACCCGGAGGATCGCGCCGCCCGCATTTATCTCAAACGCTCTGCCAACTATATGGTCAACGGGGTTCCTGATGACTGGACCGGTGTTGAGATACTGACCCAAAAATAGCGCAATTCAATAAGCTATTTCAAAGGTAGAAGTTTATCTTCGAAGACAGAGAAAAAAGTTCCAAAGGTGCTCTAAAGTTATGGTGTCGCTCGCGCAGCGCAGGCGCTTGCGCCGCGTGGCGCTCCA
>CBDUUO010000200.1:0-5872 GCA_965370395.1 uncultured bacterium | reverse complement strand
CTTACTATGTATATTAACCGAAAATAAATAACTGAGAGGTAGAAAATGGCACAATTCAACTTCGGCGGTGTGATGGAAGAAGTGATTATGGATGAAGAATTTCCCTTGCAAAAAGCCAGAGAAATTCTTAAAGACGAAATTGTGGCGGTTCTGGGTTACGGGGTCCAGGGACCGGGGCAGGCGTTGAATATGAGAGACAACGGCATCAACGTTATCGTTGGTCAGCGTGAAAACAGTGCGTCCTGGGACCGGGCAGTTGCCGACGGCTTTGTGCCGGGCAAAACGCTTTTTCCGGTTGTGGAAGCCGCCCGGCAGGCGACCATCATCCAGTACCTGCTTTCGGATGCAGGCCAGATGGCCGTGTGGCCGCAGATAAAAGAATGTCTGGCTGACGGAAACACGCTTTATTTTTCACATGGGTTTTCAATTGTCTTTCACGATCAAACCGGTGTCGTTCCGCCTGAAAATGTGGATGTGGTTCTGGTCGCACCCAAAGGATCGGGGCGTACTGTGAGAAGTAATTTTCTGGATGGCAGCGGTATCAACTCGAGTTTCGCAATCCATCAGGATTACACCGGGGCCGCCAGGGAAAAAACGCTGGCGCTGGGAATTGCCATCGGGTCCGGTTACCTGTTTCCCACCACCTTTGCCAACGAGGTTCACAGTGATTTAACCGGCGAACGCGGTGTGCTGATGGGGTGTCTGGCAGGTGTCATGGAAGCGCAGTACACGCTTCTGCGAAAAAACGGACACAGCCCCAGTGAAGCTTTTAACGAGACGGTGGAGGAGTTGACCCAGAGTCTCATCCGCCTGGTGGCTGAAAACGGTATGGATTGGATGTTTGCCAGTTGCTCGACCACAGCGCAGCGCGGCGCTTTGGACTGGGCACCGAAATTTCGGGATGCGGTAACCCCGGTGTTTAATGAACTGTATGAAAAAGTCTTATCCGGAGAAGAAACCAAACGGGTGCTGGAATCCAACAGCGCTCCGGATTATCGCCAAAAGCTTGAAAAAGAATTGGCGGAAATCAAAGAATCTGAAATGTGGCAGACCGGTGCCATGGTACGCTCACTCAGGCCGGAAAACCGCAAAAAATAAGGAGCGACCTTTTAGGCCTCGAGGCTTGAAAAAAGTCTTGCCTAAAGCGTAGCGCTCCTCAAACGAAGTGCTCCTGAAGCGAAGCGCTCAAACATTGTTTGGAGAACCATTATGGACCCCATCTTGCTATACGACACAACTCTAAGAGACGGAACCCAGGGAGAAAATATCACGTTCTCTGCAGACGAAAAATTAAATATTGCGATGCGGCTGGATGATATCGGCATTCATTATATCGAAGGCGGCTGGCCCGGTTCGAATCCAAGAGATGTTGCCTTTTTTAATCTGGCCAAAAAAGTAACATTTAAGCATGCCCGTCTGGCCGCATTTGGCTCAACCCGCAAGCCCGGCATCAACCCGGATCAAGATAACAATCTCAATGCCCTTCTAGAAGCCGAAACTCCGGCAGTCACGATTTTTGGTAAAAGCTGGGATCTTCATGTTGAGAAAATCATGAACAATACCCTGCAAGAAAATCTATCCATGATAAACGACAGTGTGGCCTTTTTAAAACGACATGGCCGCGAGATCATCTACGACGCCGAACACTTCTTCGACGGCTACAAAAACAACAGGGACTACGCCCTGGAATCACTTGCGGCAGCGCTGGATGGTGGTGCGGATTTTATTGTTTTATGCGATACCAATGGGGGCACCCTGCCATTTGAACTGGAATCGATCATTGCTGAGGTTCAACAACAGAGGAATAGCATCAGCACCGGCCCATCTCAAAATGTCTCCGTCAAACTCGGGATTCACAGCCACAATGACTGCGGGATGGCAGTGGCGAATTCAATAACCGCCGTTCAAAACGGCGCCGTAATGGTGCATGGGACCATGAATGGATATGGTGAGAGATGCGGCAATGCCGATCTAACTTCAATCATTCCGATCCTCAGCATCAAAATGGACCGTGCGTGCGTCACGGAAGAAAATCTCAAAAAATTACAAAACCTTTCAAGATATGTCAGCGAAACCACCAACCTGGTTCCGTTAAATTCGCGGCCCTTTGTCGGCAAAAGTGCCTTCGCCCATAAAGGCGGCATCCACGTCAGCGCCATCATGAAAACGCCGAGGGCCTATGAACATATGGATCCCGGAATGGTCGGCAACAGCCGTCGGGTCCTGATATCCGATCTTTCCGGCAAAAGCAACGTGGAATACAAGGCCAAAGAACTCGGGGTTGAACTCGGCAAAAACGGCTTTAACAGCCGTCAGATCGCTTCAGAGATCAAACAAATGGAGCAGGAGGGGTACCAGTTTGATTCTGCCGACGGCACCTTTAAAATCCTGCTGGAAAAGTTTACCGATCAATTTAAACCTCATTTTGCACTCGAATCCTTCCGGGTCACCATCGAAAAGGACAAAGATCAGCCATGCAGCGCCCATGCCACCATCAAAATCAGCGTCGGAGACAAACAGGAGATTACGGCCGGCGAAGGATACGGACCGGTCAGTGCCCTGGACAATGCCCTTCGAAAAGCTCTGGATAAATTTTATCCGGATCTGGATACGATGCGCCTGGTCGATTTTAAGGTGCGGGTAATTGATGGAACCCGCGGTACTGCCGCCAAGGTCAGGGTTTTAATTGAATCGAGGGATCAAAACGAGATCTGGAGCACCATAGGGGTTTCAGAGGATATTATCGAGGCCAGCTGGCAGGCCCTGGCCGACAGTTTTCAGTTCAAACTCGACAACGAGGAACGCATTCGGTTGCAGAATTCAGCCTGAATGAACAAAGGAGAAATCAGTTGAAACGGACAGAAGGAATCAACGCCGCAGGCCAACCGATAATTCGGTGCCTGCGGCCAATGCTCCCTGCAGTCAGATAAAATCGTCAAACGATAAACCCTGAAACCTATTAGTTACCGAATAAGGAGTAAGAAAAATGAAAGATCACGTACTCATATTTGATACCACCTTAAGAGATGGTGAACAGAGTCCGGGCGCCAGCATGAATACGGCCGAAAAACTGCGAATCGCCACTCAATTGGAGAAGCTGGGAGTCGATATCCTGGAAGCCGGTTTTCCGGCCGCATCCGATGGCGATCTGGAAGCCGTTTCGCGAATCGCCGGCAAGCTGGAAAAAACGGAAGTGGCGGCCCTGGCGCGCACATCCAAGGACGATATCGACCGTGCCTGGGAAGCCATCCGCCACGCCGCAAAACCCAGAATCCACACCTTTATTGCGACCTCTGACATTCACCTGGAATACAAATTAAAAAAGACCCGGGACGAAGTGGTCACGGCCGCAGTCGAGGCTGTAAAATATGCCGCCTCTTTAACCGACAATGTCGAGTTCTCGGCCGAGGATGGTTCCCGCAGCGACCGCGATTTTCTATGCAAGGTATTTGAAGCCGTCATTGAAGCCGGAGCCACTACGGTTAACTTGCCCGATACCGTCGGCTACGCCATTCCGGAGGAATTTTCTGATCTGGTTAGCTATGTAAAAGCCCACACGCCCAATATTGACAAAGCCGTGTTAAGTGTACACTGTCACAATGATTTGGGTCTGGCAACGGCAAATACGCTTTCGGCGATTACTGCGGGTGCCCGGCAGGCAGAGGTGACCATCAACGGAATCGGGGAACGGGCCGGCAACACCGCTCTTGAAGAAGTCGTCATGTCACTGGTGACCCGCAACAATTCTTTAAGACTGACAACTTCCATTCATACCCAGCACATCCATCCCACCAGCCGGCTGGTCAGCATGATCAGCGGCATTATGGTGCAACCCAATAAGGCCATTGTCGGCGCCAATGCATTTGCCCATGAGGCGGGGATTCATCAGGACGGGGTACTGAAAAATCCCATGACCTATGAAATCATGAAACCGGAAACGATCGGCCTCAGTACCAACAGACTCGTCCTGGGCAAACATTCCGGAAGACATGCGCTGCGCTCACGGCTAAAGACCATGGGCTACGATTTATCCGATGAAGAAATCAACCTCGTCTTTGCCCGATTCAAGGAGCTGGCGGATAAGAAAAAGCACGTCGTCGATGAAGACCTTGAAGTCATCGTGACCGAGGGCCTCTTGCGTACCGCGGATATTTTTAAGCTTGAATACCTGCATGTAACGGCCGGTACAACTGTGCTGCCGATGGCCAGTGTCAAGCTTGAGGTCAACGGAAGATCGGTGCAGGGCGCGGGCTATGGGAATGGACCGATCGACGCGGCCTTTAATGCCATTGGAAAGCTCGCCGGAACCGCATCGGAACTGTTACGGTTTTCGGTCAGTGCCTTAACCGGCGGCACAGATGCCCAGGGGGAAGTAACCGTTCGCCTGAGAGAAAACGGACTTCTGGCATTGGGCCGGGGTGCGGATCCGGACATCATCACCGCCAGTGCCAAAGCTTATGTAAACGGATTGAATCGATTGGAATACCTCAAGACCCATCCGGTCAAGGAGACGATTGTCTTGTAGAACTGTCATTTTGGATTTTAGATTGCGGATTTTGGATTGATTTAGGTTACAAGTCACAGGATGTAAATTAAAATAACAGACTTCGCCCTTTGATCAATCCAAAATCTAAAATCGTAGCATCCTCATCACTCAACGGCTCCAGAAATAGAAGGTTCGGTCTCCAGCGTCCCGATAATATCGGCGATCCTGGTGATTTTTCTCTGCGCCAAAAACATTTCGATCCCGTCAATGATATCGGTGGTGGCATGCGGTTTGACAAAATTGGCGGTGCCAATCTGGACCGCAACCGCTCCGGCGATCAAAAATTCAAGTGCATCTTCAGCGGTCATGATGCCCCCGATACCGATAACCGGAATTTGGGTCGCCTGCACCACCTGCCATACCATCCGCAGGGCAACGGGCTTGATGGCCGGACCCGAAAGCCCCCCGGTGATGTTGGCGATCTTCGGCCGCCGGGTTTCAAGATCAACGGCCATACCGGTGATGGTATTGATCAGGGAAAGCGAATCCGCACCCGCTGCTTCTGCAGCTCGGGCGATAACCGTAATATCGGTCACATTCGGCGATAATTTTACGATCAGGTGTTTGGTGGTTTTCGCGCGCACCGCCTTAACCACCCGAAAGGCGGAATCCGGATCCGCGCCAAATGCAATCCCCCCGGCTTTTACATTCGGGCATGATATGTTAACTTCTACACCCGCGATGCCTTGCAACGCCTCCAGGCGGGCTGCCAGCTCGGCATAATCCTCAATGGAGGTGCCATAAATATTTGCAAAAATCGGCGGCGAAAGGGTTTTCAAAAACGGCAGCTTGTGGTTTGCGAAAGCTTCAATGCCCACATTTTCCAGACCGATGGCATTGAGCATCCCGCAGGGGGTTTCAACAATTCGCGGCGGCGGGTTCCCTTTGGTCGGCTGCAACGAGAGCCCTTTTACAATAATGGCCCCCAATCGATTCAGATCGACAAGTCCTTCAAATTCACGTGCATATCCGAAAGTGCCGGATGCGGTTATCACCGGGTTCTGAAGTTCGATACCGCCAAGGGTGACTTTTAGGTCCGGTTTTTTGCTCATCGGTAATCTCATCTTCTGCGATTGGCCACGGCTTTAATGCGGGCCTCAAAGTTTATACCGCTTTCCATAATAGTGTTCCGAAATACGGAAGTGCGGTGTAAGCGCTTGTACGGTTGTAGAAAAAAACGTTTGAATACCGGAACGTTTTTTTGACAACCACTATAGCACATAAACATTGTCAAATTCAGGGCCCGGGTTGTATGTATAAAATATATACCGTCGGGCGTCAACGACCCCTCCGAAAAAAACATGGGGTCCCTTGAATTCCTGGACC
>CBDUUO010000199.1:0-5883 GCA_965370395.1 uncultured bacterium | reverse complement strand
TGCTTAAGAAGTTATAAATCCAGGCCGGGTTTTGCGCAAAAAATCAGGTTGGTTTTGATTGCACGAACCGATTTTTAATCAAACAAATCCATTTCAACCAAAACTTCGCTGCCGGATTGGGCGGATATCTTCAAATTTGGGTAGCGCTTTTTAAAAACCTGGATCATGGCGCTGTTCTCCCGCAATACTGATGCCAGAAACCGCGTATAATTATTTTCTTTGGCGATTTGTTCAAGCACTGCAAGCAGATAGGAGGCAATTCCCATACCCTGGTAATCTTCACGAACCACAAAGGCGATTTCAGCCACTTGTTCGCGGTTATAGGCATAGGTCCCAATGGCAATAATCTCTTTATGGCCTTCTTTTTGAACCAGGCCGATAATGGACATATTATTACGGTAATCCACGCTGGACCAGTGTTTTTGGACGACCTCATGCGAGAAGGAGCGCATGCGATAGAAAAACCGCATATAAATCGTCTTTTCCTGAAGTGAATAAAAGAAATTCCGGTAGCCAATTTCATCCGAGGGTAAAAGCGGGCGAAACTCCGCCGTTTTTCCGTTTTTCAACTTAAAAGTACTCTTATATCCTTCCAGAAAAATCAGATCTTCGGTGGAAGGCGGCAACTGGTCGGCAAATATATAATGGTGCTTTTTGGCCACATTGATGAGCTGCTCGCGAAATTTCGGATGGGCGATTTGCGCCAGCTCCATGACTCGCTGGTAAATGCTTTTGCCCTGAAGCTCGGCGATGCCGTATTCGGTAATGACAAAGTTGACATCCCCGCGGGTGGTGGCCACCCCGGCGCCTTCACTCAAATGCGATACAATGCGTGAGACCGCACCGTTTTGGGCTGTCGACGGTAAAGCGACAATCGAAAATCCGCCTTCAGACATGGAGCTTCCTCTTAAGAAGTCAACCTGATCCCCGATGCCGCTGTAAAACAGATAACCCATGGAATCCGAACAGATCTGGCCGGTCAAATCCACCTCAAGGGCTGAACTGATAGAGACCAGATGATCGTTGCGCGCAATGACGGTGGGGTCATTTACAAATTCGGAAGAACGGAAATAAAAGGCGGGGTTGTTGTCGACATAATCATACAATTTTTTCGAACCCATACATAGAGACGCAACCACTCTGCCCGGCAGCAATGTTTTTTTCTTGTTGGTAATCACATTTTTCTCAAATAATGGCAGCAGACCATCGGTAATGAGCTGAGTGTGAAGACCCAGGTCCTTTTTCGTGTCCAAATACTGCATAATGGCATGAGGCAGATGGCCGAATCCCATTTGAAGTGTCGCCCCGTCATCCACCAGCTGGGAGACAAAATGCCCGATCCGTCGGGCGATCTCGTTATCTTTTTCAGCGGGTACCATCTCCACCAGAGGCTCTTCGAAGGGCACCAGCCAGTCGATTTCGTCGACGTGTACAAAACTGTCGCCCCAGGTGCGGGGCATCAGCGGATTGACCTGGGCAATCACCAGCCGGGCGTTTTCCAGTCCCGACCGGGTGATATCGACAGAAACACCCAAACTGCAATAGCCGAATTTATCGGGCGGGCTGACCTGAACCACTGCCACATCCAGCCCGATACGCTGGCTGGCAAAAAGCCTGGGAATCTGGGACAGATAGACCGGAATATAATCAATTTTTCCTTCAAATGCAGCCTTGCGCATACTGGCGCTGATAAAAAACAGTTTAAGAGAAAATCTTCGCCGAAAGGATTCATCGTCAATGTACCGGGAAAAAGTCGACGACAGCATTTGATAGATCAAAATATCCTGAATAGTTGAATCATTAACCATGGCCTTGATCAGATGCTGGGGTTCGCCGCATCCGGTGCCGATAAAGACACGACTGCCGTTTTTAATTTTAGAAACCGCCTCTTCTGCGCTGACGACCTTATTCGGACACAATTGCTTCAAATCCATTCCAATACCTCGCTGAATGCTCCGGTTTTAAATTCTATCAGATTATGACTAAGTAGTTAGAATACCAATAATAATACGAATCCGTGTTAAATCAACAATGATTTGTTTTCTAATTAAAAAGGCCCTATACTATGAAACAGGGACTTCGAGTACAAAAAGAGGGAGGCAACATTAACCTGGCATCATGAAACCCTCCAAGCCTAAAAGCCCGTTTCGCCCGTTTGAAGGCCTTAAAACCCTTTTGGAAGCCAATTCCGTTCCACTTAAAAAGGACGACGGCGTTTTGCTATCAGAATCAGCTGACCCCGAAACGGATCCGGAAACCGACCGGGCGCTCTTTGATGCGGCCATGGCAGATGTCGAAAGAATACCTCAAAACATTTGTGCCAAACAAAATTTCCAAAAATCAGATGTTGCGGGGCCCGATAAAACGGATGAATCGGAAACATTGCTTCGTCTGGAAGAACTGATTAAAACCGGCAAAGGGTTTGTGGTCGCCGACACCCCCGAATATGTCGAAGGAATCGGCTACAATGTGAACCGCAAAGTCACCAAACGGCTTCACAACGGCGAATTCTCAATCCAGGGGCACATCGATCTTCACGGTCTGACCGTTGAAAGTGCCCGGGAAACCTTTGAAAACTTTCTAAAAGAAAGCATCTCCACCGGTAAAAGAATGGTTTTAATCGTTCACGGACGCGGCCTTTCTTCACCGACAAAGCCGATTTTAAAAACAAAGGTGATTAAATGGCTCACCACCGGCCCCTGGCGTAAGTGGGTCATGGCATTTACCAGTGCGCGATGGTGTGACGGGGGTGCAGGCGCCACTTATGTACTCTTGAGGAAACGCCCGGCGACCAAACGATTTAAAAAGGGTCGCAGATGGAAAAAATAGCTTGACAAAAACCAAATTGATCATTAAATACTGCCGTTTTACTTTTCAATGCTTAACCACCCCCCATGGCGCACCATAGCAGATGGGGGTTTTTAATCCAAATGCTAAGGGAAGCGAAATGAAAAAAGACATCCGTAACGTCAGAAACATCGGTATCAGTGCCCATATCGATTCGGGGAAAACAACCCTGACCGAGCGTATTCTCTACTACACCCAACGCATTCACACCATGCACGACGTGAAAGGTAAAGACGGTGTTGGTGCCACCATGGATTCCATGGAACTTGAAAAGGAGCGGGGCATTACCATTGCTTCGGCAGCCACCTATTGCGAATGGCAGGGCCATGAAATTAACATTATTGACACTCCCGGCCACATTGACTTTACGATCGAGGTCGAACGTTCCCTGAGGGTCCTGGATGGCGCCATACTGGTCCTTTGCGCCGTTGCCGGGGTTCAATCCCAGTCCATTACCGTCGATCAACAGATGAAGCGCTACAAAGTCCCCGGCATCGCGTTTGTCAACAAATGCGACCGCAGTGGTGCCAACCCGGACCGGGTGGTTCGACAGCTTAAAGAAAAGCTGGGGCATAATGCCGTAGCGATGCAATTGCCCATCGGACTGGAAGCGGATTTTGCAGGTGTGGTTGATCTCGTCTCCATGAAAGCGATCTATTTTGACGGTGATAAAGGCGAGCAGGTCCGTCAGGAGGAAATTCCGTCGGATTTGATGCAAGCTGCTCAGGATCACCGCGAGAAGCTTATCGATCAAGCCTCCATGTTTTCAGATGAGTTAACCGAAGCCATCCTGGAAGAAAAGGAGGTCACCGCAGAAATGATTATCGCCGCCATCCGTCAGGGGGTTGTCGAACGCCGGCTAACACCGGTTTTCATGGGATCGGCATATAAAAATAAAGGCATCCAGCCGCTTTTAGATGCGGTAACCCGGCTGCTGCCCTGCCCGCTCAACGTCGATAATCAGGCCCTGGACATGAATAACGAAGAGCAGCCGGTCGTGCTTTCCAATGAAATCGACAAGCCCCTGGTTGCTCTGGCGTTTAAGCTGGAAGACGGGCCCTACGGCCAGTTAACTTACATCCGTGTCTATCAGGGGGCTCTGGCCAAAGGAGATACGATCATAAACGTCCGCACCGGGAAAAAAGTCAAGGTCGGCCGCGTGATCCGCATGCATGCGGATCAGATGGAAGATATCGAGTCCATTCCTGCGGGCTACATCGGCGCATTGTTCGGTATTGACTGCGCTTCAGGAGACAGCTTCGTTGCCCCTGGAATCAGTTTAGCCATGACGTCCATGTATGTGCCGGAACCGGTGATATCCCTGGCTATTTTCCCCAAAGACAATAAATCAGAGGTCAATGTATCCAAAGCCCTGAGGCGATTTACCAAAGAAGACCCGACATTTAAAGCCTATGTAAACGAGGAAACCGGTGATACGATTATTTTGGGGATGGGTGAACTCCATCTGGAAGTCTATATTGAACGCATGCGGCGCGAATATCAGGCCGAAGTAGACACCAGCCCGCCCCGCGTCGCCTATCGGGAAACCATTACCCAGAAAGCGGAGTTCGACTATATTCACAAAAAACAAACCGGTGGTGCCGGTCAATTCGGACGGGTTGCCGGTTATTTGGAGCCGGTCCGGGATGAAGATTTTGTTTTCGAAAATAAAATTGTGCGCGGGGCGATCCCGACCCAATTTATCGCCGCCTGTGAAAAGGGCTTTAAAAATTCCATGCAAAAGGGCCCCAAAATGGAGTTTGCAGTCACCGGGATTCGGGTGGTCATCAATGATGGCGCCTCTCATTCCGTGGATTCATCCGATATGGCGTTTCAGGCCGCGGCCCGCGGCGCTTTCCGTCAGGGCTATGCCAAAGCCAAGCCGGTTATTCAAGAGCCCATCATGAAAGTGGTCGTGGAAACACCGACCGATTTTCAGGGTGCAGTCATGGCGACATTAAACCAGCGAAGGGCAATGATCGTGGGCTCGCAGGACGAGGGACCTTTCAGCGTGATCGAAGCCCAGGTGCCGTTATCCGAGATGTTCGGTTATGCCACCAACTTGAGGTCGGTGACCAAAGGACGGGCGCAATTTACGATGGAATTTCTCTCTTATAAACAGGTTCCGCAATCCATCGCTGAAGAGTTGATAAAAAAAGCGGCGGAGGAAAAAAAGAATGTTGCTTAACCCTGAGCTGAGCAAAACCAATGCGGAGCTGATAACCGAAAATATTATTTATATCAAAGAAAGGAATATCAGCATGCTGAAAAATGAGCTCATATTAAAAAATCCGCTGCGCCGGATGGGTTATGAAAGCGATGATATCCTTAAAAGGGGCGAATTCGGGGCGGTGATGGCCCGCGCCGGTGTGGGGAAAACCGCCTTCTTGGTTCAGCTGGCCTTAAACAGCATGCTTAGAGAAAAAAATGTGCTGCACATCAGCCTCAATGATCCCGTAAAAAAAATAAGCCTGTGGTATAAAGAGGTTTTTAACCGGATTGCAACGCAATATGCGATCCATCAAAGCGCTCAGCTGTGGGATACGGTTCTGCCCCATCGGTTCATTATGACGTTTCGGGTGGAAGGCTTCAGCGTCCCGAAACTTGAAGAACGACTCACCGATCTGATCGAGCAGAGCATTTTTAAGCCGCATACCATGATCATTGACGGCCTCCCGTTCGACGATGCGGTCAATCGGGACCTGGCGGATTTAAAGAACCTTGCCAGCCGCCAGGGGATGCATGTGTGGTTTACCGTTCGAACCCACCGTCACGAGGAACCCGGTCCCAGCGGCACCCCTGCGCAACTGATTCAGGTCGCCGATTTATTCGAAGTCGCCATTCAGCTGGTTCCGGTTGGAAAACAAATTCAAATAAAAGCTTTTAAAGGCCTCGGCTCCCAGGGGGATCAACCCGATTTGATGCTGGACCCCGCCACTATGTTGATTCAGGATCAAGCCTAAAAAAAAGTTTGCAACACGATGTTGCAAACTTTTTTTATTCTGGAGGCGGCAGTCGGAGTCGAACCGACGAATT
>CBDUUO010000198.1:0-5901 GCA_965370395.1 uncultured bacterium | reverse complement strand
AAACAGATGTAACCCACCTGCGCAGCTGAAACTGCTACGGCTCGGCGAAGGCCTGACACCCGAACCCCCCCCCATTTTTTTGCTATGATAAACCCTCAAAATAAGATATCAATACATTTTTGCATCTAATTTTGATCCGGTTCATATTGTTTCTCTGGATTCGAATCAGAACGCAAAAAGGGTTGTGATCTAAATGGCTTGACAATCTTTTTTGGGCAACTTAGTTTTTCTCTGCGATACAGCGCTGCTATCCGGCGGCCTTTCGTAATCGATTTAGTCATTTGCGGACGGATGTTATTATCTTAATTTAAAAGGTTGAACTTATGCCACCGGTTGTATCGATCGTCGGGCGCTCTCAATCCGGCAAAACCACACTTATTGAAAAGCTGATTCCCGAATTCAAAAAACGCGGATATACAATCGGCACCATTAAACACTCGCACCATAATCCCGACATCGACCGGTCGGGCAAGGACAGTTCCCGGCATAAAGCCGCAGGTGCCGATACCGTTGTTTTTCACTCGCCCGGGAAAATTGCCATGGTTAGAAATGATCACACCGGCGACCTGGATAGTCTGCTGGGCTATTTTAATGATGTTGATCTGGTGATCACCGAAGGTTACAAAACAGGGAACAAGCCCAAGATTGAGACCGTGCGCTCCGCGCGCCATTGCGAGCCGCTTTTAAAAAATGACGATCGTCTGATTGCAGTGGTGACCGATGTTGATCTTCAATTAAAGGTACCCAAATTCGGATTTGAAGATGTTGTGCCATTGGTCGATATGATCGAAGAAAAATTTCTATGATGTCGGATTATTCTTTAGAAAATTTGATGTGCCACCGGGATAACCTGGAAAATGTCCTGGATAATCTCAAAGAAGGGATTATCGCCCACGACATGGACCGGCACATCTTTTTTTTCAATACCGAAGCCGAACGCATCAGCGGTTACCAGCGTGAAGAAGTGCTGGGCCGCGATTGCCATGAGGCCTTCGGCAGCCCGTTTTGCGGGGAGCGCTGTGCCTTTTGTGAAGATTCGCCCAAACTGGCTGAGAAATCGGAATACACGCTGAACATCACCACCAAAACCGGCGAGCAGCGACGCATCGAGATGACGGTTACCAGCATGCGGGATGCTGACGAACAGTATACCGGTGTGCTGACATCATTTAAGGATGTTACCGATATTTTCAGTCTCAAAGAGCGCGCCGGGGAACTGACCCGCTTTGGCAACATCATCGGCCAGGACAGCAAGATGATATCGCTCTTTAAACAGATCAAAGATGTTGCCGATTATGATTACCCGGTTCACATCTCCGGTGAAACCGGTACCGGCAAGGAGCTGGTGGCTGCAGCCATCCACAGCGAAAGCCGTCGTGGCGGCGCGCCCTTTGTCCCGATTAATTGCGGGGCCCTGCCGGAGGGCCTGATTGAAAGTGAACTTTTCGGGCATGTGAAAGGCGCTTTTACCGGGGCCATCCGGGATAAAAAGGGGCGTTTTGAACTGGCGGACACCGGTTCGGTGTTTCTGGATGAGGTGACCGAGCTTTCAAATAGTATGCAGGCCAAGATTTTGCGCTTTTTGCAGGAAGGCCAGTTTGAAAGGGTCGGCGGAGAACAGACCATTAGCGTCGATGTGCGCGTGATCAGTGCCACCAACAAAAATCTGAAAGAAGCGGTTAAACGCGGCAAGTTCCGGAAAGATCTTTATTACCGGCTGAATGTGATCCCCACCCATCTTCCGCCCCTGCGCGACCGCAAAATCGACATTCCCCTGCTGAGCGAGCATTTTTTGCAGGAAGCTCGGGAGCGTTACGGCAAGAAAAAACTGAAGATTGCCAGCAAAGCCATGTCGTTGATGCTGGATTACCGCTGGCCGGGCAATGTGCGCGAATTGCAAAATGCGATTCAGTTCGGCATTGTGAAATCCAACAGCCGGGTGATCTCGGCCGACGATCTGCCGCTGGAGCTTCGCGATCTTGAAAATATCTGCATGCGGCGGGGACCATCCCGCAAACTGGATGTGGACTCGGTTCGATCGGCCCTGGAACGAACCGGCGGAAATAAGGTGAAAGCCGCCAAACTTCTGGGTGTGGGACGGGCCACCTTATACCGATTTTTAGGTGACCACCCGGATTTAATGGAGACGGTTAAATTACCGTTTTGAGATAGCTTCTGGAAAGAGACCCATTATGCTTACCCTGGAAGAATTAAAAAAAGATACCGACTTAATTAATGAGGTTGAATGGGATATGACGCCTGAAGAGGCCGTCAAACAGTATCTGGAATGGGGCAATACGGACTGGGGCAGCGGAAAGTATGTTATCCGGTCCAAAAGCGATTATACGACCTATTTTGTCGTCAATTGCTGGCGTAAGCCCTATTTTATCTATTTGATCCGTCGCAACTCGGAAGAGGCGCTTGAACTGGCAAAGTTCGAGCTCCCCGGTCAGTTTGAAAAAGATGTTTGCGAGCTTAAAGGCGTTTATGCGCTGGAAGACGATGTAAAGGCCTGGTTGAAACAGGAACTGGAGGTTTAAGGAGATATTTATGGACATTGAAAGGATCGAAAACAGAGAACAGCTGGACCAGCTGGCCAAAGAATTCCGCTATATTATTACGGATATTATGTGCCGGGCCGGCGGCGGGCATATCGGCGGATCCCTGAGTCTGGTGGAAATTATCATCACCCTTTATTTTAGAATTATGAATCTCAAACCGGACAATCCCCGCTGGGAAGATCGAGATCGCTTCATATTATCCAAAGGACATGCCGGCCCGACTCTTTATACGGCGCTTGCCTACAAGGGCTTTTTTGAAAAAGACGTGTTGCTGACCCTGAATGCCAACGGCACGAAATTGCCGAGTCATGTGGACCAGGTCATCACACCCGGCGTTGATCAGACTGCGGGTTCGCTGGGTCAGGGATTGTCCTGTGCCAATGGAATCGCCCTGGCCAACAAACTTCAGAAAAGAACCAATAATGTCTTCTGCATTGTGGGCGACGGAGAGTCCCAGGAGGGACAGATATGGGAAGCTGCGATGTTTGCCGCCCAGCATAAACTGGATAACCTGGTGGTCATCACCGACTACAACAAAATGCAAATCGACGCCGAAGTTGAAAAAATCGTATCACTGGAACCGCTGGCGGATAAATGGCGGGCCTTTGGCTGGGAAGTGTTTGAGATGAATGGCCATGATTGGGACGAGATTTATGATACCCTGAACAAGGCCATCGAAGTCAAAGACAAGCCTTCCATGATCGTGGCCCATACCGTAAAGGCCAAGGGGAACGAATGTTACGAGAATCGGATTGAATGCCATTTCATCAGTATCCCTGATGAAGACGAGCGCAAAAGGGTTATCGGAGGCGTTTGCGCTGACGCTGATGGGGAGCCGTTCCATTTTAACTGGACTGAAGGAAAAGACGAATGAATCTACACGAGAAAGAATTAAGGGCCGTTTATACGGATACCCTTATTGAGCTGATGACCGAAAACAGCAATGTCGTTTGCCTGGAAGCCGACCTGGGAAAATCATCCGGAACGGTTCCCAGGGTTTGGGAAGCGTTTCCGGATCGGTTTTTTGATGTCGGGGTTGCCGAAGCCAACATGATGAGTATTTCGGCCGGCCTGGCAAACGAGGGTATGGTGCCGTTTTGCGCAACCTTTACTCCGTTTGCCACCCGCCGGGCCTATGACCAGATCAGCATTTCAATTGCCTATGCCGAAAACGCGGTAAAAATCGTGGGCACCGCGCCGGGTGTCACCACCGCTAAAAATGGCGCCACGCACATGTGCTTTCAGGACCTTGCGATCATGCGCGCTATGCCGAATATGCGCGTTTACTGCCCGGCGGATGTCTATGAACTGCGTTCCATGCTCAGATATATGGCCGCCAGTAAGAAACCGGAATACATGCAGCTGATTCGAGAAGTCCATCCGCCGATATTTGACGAAAGCTATGAATTTGATCCCTATCAAGCCAGAGTAGTCGCTGAAGGATCAGATGTCACCCTGGTCACGACGGGTTTAACAACCCAGCTTGCCCTTGAAGCTGTCAAATTGCTGAGACAAGAGAACATCCATGCCGAGCATATCCATTATCCGTCGGTCAAACCCTTTGATGTCGAAACCCTTTTAGAATCTGTCAAGAAAACCCATGCCGTGGTGACGGCTGAAAACCAGAATGTGATCGGTGGGCTGGGCGGCGCGGTCTGTGAGGTTCTGGCTGAAAACTATCCCGTAAAAGTCAAAAGACTGGGTGCCCAGGATCGATTCGGAGAAGTGGGAGACGTGGCATACCTGACGGAAACCCTGGGTATCAGCGCTCAGTGTATTGCGAAAGCATGTCGCGAGATGAAGGCAGCAAAGTAAACGTTCACGATGATCTTCAATCTGTGACATTGCTGATACGAGAAACTGACATTCCATGACGCAAGGTCCTTGCAGCACAAAAGGAGTAGGGTTATGTGTGAAGAAGTATTACCTGGCTTGTTTCGAAACAAAATTCCTTTACCGGACAGTCCTCTAAAATATCTAAATTCCTATGTCATCAAGGATTCCGAAAGGAGCCTCATCGTTGATACGGGTTTTAACCGCAAAGAGTGCTTGGAAGCCATGCGCAAGGGGTTGGCTGTCCTGGAAATTGATCTTTCTAAAAGCGATATTTTTATCACCCATCTGCATGCAGATCATTTCGGCCTGGTGTCAAAACTGGTCACGGATTCCACCAACATCCTATTTAGCCGGCCGGAAAAAGAACTGATGGAATCCTGGGAAGGCTTTGGGGCCATGCTTGATTATGCCGCTCGAAATGGTTTTCCCGAAAATGAGCTGGAAGCGGCTCTGGATAAACATCCCGCAGCCAAATATGGCTCTGATTGGGTTCCGGAATTGAAGGTTTTGGATGATGGTGATGGTATTGATGTCGGTGCCTATCATTTCAAATGTGTAGTAACACCCGGCCATACACTGGGTCACACCTGTTTGTATGATCAAGACAAGAAGATTCTATTGGCCGGCGATCATATCCTGGGGGATATAACGCCAAACATCCAATGCTGGTCGGATACGGCGAATCACTTAAAGCATTACCTGGCCAGCCTGGACAAGGTTCACAAATTGCAGATCGATCTTGTTTTGCCCGGGCACCGACGTCTGATTGACAATCCCAGAGCCAGAATCGAGGAATTGAAAAAACATCATGCACACCGATTAGATGAGGTGCTCACCATTCTGAAAAGAGGTCCAATGAGTGCTTTTCAAATGGCTTCGCATATGACCTGGGATATTGATTGTGAGGACTGGGATCAGTTTCCGGTGGCTCAAAAATGGTTTGCCACCGGCGAAGCGATTTCGCATCTGCGATACCTGGAGGAAGATGGCAGGATCGTCCGAATGACGGTGGACAAAACAACTAAATTTGTCCTGGGGACCTGATCACCTGTTTTTGAGATAGATTCGAGTTTTAACCTTTTCTTATCTGCACCAAAGCTTTTGAACCGCTTTCCATAATAATGTTCCGAATTACGGTATTGGGGTATAAACGCTTGCACGATTGTACGGTTGTAGAAAAAAAACGTTTGAATACCGGACGTTTTTTTGACAACCACTATAAGCTATCTCAGAATTCCACATAAGTATCGCCACCCTGAAAAACGCACCACCGAATTTCAGCGAACCGAGCAGGTTGGATCTTGAATTTTCGAGAAGTTCAAAACGGGGCCCGAGTTGAGGCCCCATTTTTTTGTGAATAGCGTCAGATTGGTAGGGGCCTGGCGTAGGGGCCTTGGGCCTGGGGTCGGGCCACAGTAACATATTGAAAAATCAATAAACGTTTTACTGCCGACAGCAATGCTTTGTGTCCACTTGTTTTCTTTATCACTATTGTCAGTCTGCA
>CBDUUO010000197.1:0-5906 GCA_965370395.1 uncultured bacterium | reverse complement strand
GCCTGGCAGGATTCGAACCTGCGGCCTACGGATTAGAAGTCCGTTGCTCTATCCAACTGAGCTACAGGCGCACACCGAAAATTTTTTGATACCATATGTTTGCTTACATGTCCACAGAAATGCAGGCATTGATTTATTCTTGTTTGATTTAAAAGCATGCCCCTGGTGGATTTCCGAAATTTTGGACAATTCTGATGAAAAAAAAGCCGGTTAAACGTAAAACGAGCGTTAAAAAGAAAACCACGGTTAAAGCCAAAAAGACGGTCAAAAAAGCCAAGACCCTTAAAACAAATGCGCCTAAAAAAGACCCTAAACCTAAAGTGAGCCGGCAAAAAAAGGTTGCAGGCAAGATCCCTGAAAAAGCACTGGTAAAATTTGATCCCCTGCAACGTTACCTGACCGAAATCAGCCAATACAAATTGCTGACTCGGGAAGAAGAGCGCGAACTGGGTATCAGAGTCCAGGAACAGGGCGACAAGGATGCAGCTTATCATCTGGTGACCTCCAACTTAAGACTGGTGGTAAAAATCGCCCTGGAATTCCAACGGGTGTGGATGCAGAATTTACTGGATTTGATTCAGGAAGGCAATATCGGGTTGATGCAGGCGGTTAGAAAATTTGATCCGTACAAAAATGTCAAATTCTCGTACTATGCTTCTTTCTGGATAAAAGCTTACATCCTTAAATTCATCATGGACAACTGGCGTCTGGTGAAGATCGGCACCACCCAGGGACAGCGTAAGCTGTTTTTTAAATTAAAAAAGGAAAAGCAAAAGTTAATCGATGATGGCTTTGATCCCAAGCCTAAATTGCTTTCCGAACGTCTGGGAGTTTCTGAACGCGAAATCATTGACATGGACCAGCGGTTAGATGGATGGGATGTTTCTTTGGATGCGCCGCTCAAGGAGGACTCGGACACCGAAAGAATCGAATTTTTAAGCACCGACACCGAATCCATTGAAGACCAGGTATCCAAGAAGGAAATCGAAGCTCTTCTCCATAATAAAATTGCCGAGTTTCGCAAGAAAATGACTCCCCGGGAACTCGAGATATTCAATCTGCGTATTTTTTCGGACAATCCGGTGACTTTACAGGAGATCGGCGACCGTTACGGAATATCAAGAGAGCGGGTTCGACAGGTTGAAAAAAATATTATTAAGAAAATGAGAGAATTTTTTAAGCGGGAAATCCCTGACTTTGCCGCTTACACGGAATCCAGCACGGCTGATTAAAGCGCTGCCCCATCTGGAAACGTTAGATAGGATAAAGAGTCGTATGAAGGTATTACGATTAGTGGTGACCCTATTTTTAGTGGTCGTTTTTTTTATCGGCGGATGTGCGACAACCTCCAATCAAAAAACGCCGTCCGCCTTTGGTCGTTCCATAATTGATCGACCCGAAAACCGGTATTATTACTTTACCGAGGCCGAGATCCAGATAAAGAAAGGCAATTTGGCAAAAGCCATCGAACTGCTTAAAAAAGCCATCGAAATGGATCCGGACTCTTTATATCTTAAGCGCGAACTGGCCACTGTGTATTTACGGAACAAAGACGATGAAAACGCCATCAATGTGCTTGAGGGGATCATTAAAGAGCACCCCGCCGATGTCAGGTCACTCATTATATACGGGGGCATCAAACAGGTGCACAAAGATACTCAGGCAGCCATCGATGCCTATGAGAAGGTTATTGCCGAAGATCCGAAACAGGAAAAAGTATACGCACTTCTGGGTGGATTATATATAGAAGCCGGAAAATTAGACCCGGCCAAACGTGTTTTTGATCAAATGATTGAAAATTTTCCGGGCACCTATGTCGGACATTTCTATTTAGGGAAAATTTATGCCAAACAGGGCAAGCTGAAAGAAGCTGAAAAAGAATTCAGGCGAACATTAGAACTTGAACCCGAGCTTATGGAACCGCGATATGAGCTTCTCGAACTTTACAAGGATCAAAAGAATACCCAAGAAGCGCTTAAAATTTACAAGGATATCTTAAAGCACAATCCGAGCAACATACGGGCTGCCATGGAGCTTGGCTATTACTATTATTCCCATGGCAAAGTGGCTCAGGCCGAAGAAATTTTTGAAAAATTGGGCCAGCGCAGTGTCGTGGAGTTTGAAGTCATTATTAAAATCATTCAACTCTACCTCGATAAGAAAAAATACGATGAAGGCCTTGTGATCCTCCAGGGAATGCTGAAAGCCGTCCCCGACGGCCCGGAGATACACCATGTCGCCGGTATCGCTTTTTATGGGAAAAAAGATAATCCTTCTGCATTGAAGCATTTTATGAAAGTCACCCCGGAGTCCCGATTCTACGAAGATGCCGTCATTCACGCGTCCTATATATTGTCCGATAATAAGCAAAACGAAGAAGCCATCAAGATTCTGAGCGACGCCATTAAAAATGAACCCCAAAACGCGGAATTTAAGTATTATCTGGGAACCTTCTATGAAGATTCGGAGCAATTGGATAAAGCCGCGAAATTAATTAAAGCGGCCATTGAATTAGACCCGGACAATCCGCGCTATTATTTTCGACTGGGTGTTGTCTACGACAAGTGGAACAAAAAAGAAGATTCCATGGCGACCATGCGCAAAGTCATCAAACTGGACCCCAAGCATGCCAACGCATTGAATTATCTCGGATATACATATGCCGACCTGGGTACGAATCTGGATGAGGCCGAACAGCTGATCAAAGAGGCGCTAAAATACAAACCCAACGACGGCTATATTACCGATAGTCTGGGTTGGGTGTATTATAAAAAAGGTGAGTTTGAAAAGGCCTTGCAATATCTGCAGAAAGCAGTGCAAATGGTTCCGGATGACCCCATTATGCTGGAGCATCTGGGTGATGCCTATCTTAAATTAAATGATAAAACCAATGCGCTTAAATATTATACGAAGTCATTAAAGAATAAAGATAAAGATAAAGAAGAACTTGAAAAAAAGATTCGCGCTATCTCCTCTGATGGTTCCTAACCGGTATGAAATGGTATCGGATCATTATTCCCATAATCGCCGCCCTTTTTATCTCAAGCTGCGCTGTTTTCAGGCCTGCCAGAGAATTGGAAATTACCCCTGCCGAAAAGATCAACAAGGTTCGCGACCTGCTTTCTGTTCTTAAAACTAAAAATGATTCCCTTAGAAACTTCAAAGGAATCGGTAATATCGAGATCAGGCAAAATGGCCGTCTCCAGTTTGATCACCGGGTGGCCTGGATAGGAGAAAAACCGGTGAAGCTCAGCATTGCGGTGCTGATTTCCGGCTACCCGGCAGTCAAATTAGCGACCGACGGCAAATGGCTTTACTATCTGGAGGTTCATGGCCAGGATACGACATTTCGAAAAACCCCGGCGAGTGATCCGAGTTTAAAAAAACTCATTTCGATTCCCATACCTTCCAGCGATCTCATTACGCTTTTAGCCGGGCGAATTCCGATGCCCAAATTCGATTCGGCGGCATTAATCGAAGAAAAGGCGACCCCTGGTTATGTTTTGGTTCTGAAAGAGAAATGGTGGGGCGTTCGGCAAAAAATATATTATGACCAAAGCATATCCGAGGTCCGCCAGGTTGATGTATTTCATCGATCCGGCTTATTGAAATATCGTGCTGAAATTGAAAGGATGCAATGGATAAACGGATTTCAGGTGCCGTTACGATTAAGGCTGTTAACCGGTGATGGGGCGGATTGTCTGCTGAATATCGACCGATACTGGGTCAACGTTGATCTGCCGCCCTCGGTGTTTGTGTTGACACCACCAAAATAGTATCGTGTCCCAGAAATAATTTACAATATTTTCGTGGATGCAAATAGTCGTTGCTAAAATGCCGTTAAATAACGAGAACGAGGACGACGACGAGTACGAAGCGGAGGAACGTTGCATAACACTCGTCCTCGTGCTCCTCCTCGTCCTCGATAATGGTATTTTTGCGATAGCTTCTAGTCAGATTTGAAGCTGGACAGGGGAAAAATTAGCGATGATTGCTGAGATCATGGCAACCGGCGAAGAGATTCGATCGGGGGCGCTCATAGACAGCAATTCGGCTTATATCGCTGCGAAGCTGGAGGAAAATGGCGTTGCGGTAACCCGGCATACCTGTGTGGGCGACGATCTTGATCTTCTCATTGCCGCGTTTAAAGAGATTGGCAGCCGCGCAGATATCGCAGTGGTCACCGGCGGGTTGGGGCCGACATCTGATGATCTTACCGCAGAAGCCGCTGCCAGGGCGGGCGGGGTAACACTTGATCTGAATCCATCTGCGCTGCAATCTGTTGAAAATTATTTTAAAGCGCGTAAGCGGGCGATGAACGCTGCCAGCCGCAAACAGGCGTTGCTGCCGGCTGGCGCGGAATGCTTGCGGAACCCGATTGGGACCGCCTCCGGATTTCGCCTGCAAATCGGCAAATGCCTTTTTTTCTTCCTTCCGGGCGTACCGGGTGAAATGCGCCGCATGCTATCGGATATCGTCCTGCCGCAATTAATCGAGCTCATGGGGGATCAGCGCTGCTTTTACCGCGTCAGAACCCTTTCGACTTTTGGGTTAACCGAATCTCAGACCTTTGAGCGGCTTGCCGGGTTAGAAGAAGCCTTTCCGCAAATGTCTCTGGGGCTGCGGGTTAGATTTCCCGAAATCCAGGTGAAGCTCTATGCCAATGGCACCAGTGATCAGCAATTGAATGACGATTTGGCGGCGGCCGTTCGATGGGTCATCGAAAAGATGGGCAATAAAGTGTTCTCGCAACAGGGCGACCCCATGGAAAAAACTGTTGGGCATCTTCTCAAAGAAAAACGGGCCACTCTGGCACTGGCTGAAAGCTGCACCGGAGGCTTGATTGCCAACATGCTGACCAATGTATCCGGCAGCTCGGACTATTTTGTCTTTTCCGGCATCACCTATTCAAATCAGGCCAAGATCGATATTTTAAAGGTACCAAAAGAAACCATAGATACGCACGGTGCCGTGCATGAGGAAACCGCCGTCGAAATGGCCCGGGGTGCCCGGAACCTAGCCGGTGCCACGTATGGTTTGGCCACCAGCGGCATTGCCGGGCCCACGGGAGGCACAGCAGAAAAGCCCGTTGGCACGGTTTGTATCGGATTGGCGACCGCACATGGCACTGCCGGTCATCGGTTTCATTTTTGGTTCGGCAGCCGGACAATGAATAAACAGATGTTTGCGGTGGCCGCCTTGGAGGTGCTGCGCCGTGAGCTGCTGGGTATTGGCCCGCCGCGTTTCTAAAATAGATTCAATGCCTTAAGCAAGGGCTTGGGATCCACCAGGTGGCGCGAAAACCATCCTTTGTATTCGCTTTTGCCGATCCCCAGAGCTAGCGAGATGATCTCGGAAAAGTGCAGGATGGGAACTTTTTCTTTGAGAGAGCAGCGAACCTCCAGATTCATATGGCACATGGCGCAGGCGGTTACGATACAATCTGCTTGGGCGTCTATCGCACCCTGGATGATTTCATTGACCATGGGTTCGACAACTTCCGGGCGGGCAACCGTTAGAAAGGTTCCACAACAGCGGGAAGAAAAAGACCATTTTCCGGGGCTTGCGCCCAGGTTGCATAAAATCTTTTCCATCAGACCGAAATAATTTTTTTCATGACGCATGATTGGCGGTCGGGCCAGCATGCAGCCGTAATAGGGCACAAATTTAAGACCTTCCAGTCTACGAACCCCATCTCCGGAATATTTCAACAGATCAATTTGGTCCAGAAATTCAAAGAAATGTATGATTTGCAGTTTGGGGTCAAATGGTTTGTGCCACATCTTTTCATAATGCCGGCGGGCGGTTTCGTCTTCTTCCAGATGCAGATAAGCACTGCGCAACCGCAAAAGGCAGCTGGGGCACGCCACCAGCAGCGGTCTGTCCGAAGGCGCCAATGAAAGATT
>CBDUUO010000196.1:0-5913 GCA_965370395.1 uncultured bacterium | reverse complement strand
TTGCTTCGCTGCGCTCGCAATGACAGCTTGGCAGACTTTTTACGAGTTCATCAATACTTCGACATTCATTATTCCTTGTTCGGTGTTCTGCGGTTCAATAGCGTTTGGATATAAACCTGTTGGCTTCGAATCTATAAGTAGTGCTGTCTAACTGTAGTACCTATTGAACGATCCCCATCAGCAGTGCTTGATCGTCATCGGCCGGACGCCCATTTGCAAAATCGTCTACATCTTTCATGATCGCAGCGAGCAGCTCCTGGGGCTGACGATCCCCATCGCCTTCGAGCTGCCGCAGCAGACGCTCTTCTCCGTATGTTTTCCCATCCATGCTAAAGCGTTCGGTAATCCCATCGGTATACATTAGAATGCGGTCGCCCGGTTGCAGCTCGGCTTCGGTCACCGGCACCTGTTCATAAGGATCAACTCCCAGGGGAAACACGCCGCTGCAGTTATACTCGATGGCTTTTTTCTCGGCAGATCGGTAAATCATCGGCGGGGGATGGCCGGCTCGTGCAATTTTTAAACGGTGGTGGTCGGCATCGTAGACAATATATAAAGCGGTGACGAAACTTGGATCGGCGACTTTACAAAGATGTTGATTTAAAAAAAATAACAGCTCACCGGGCTCTGCGGGCGGTTCCGGGTAGGAACGGAAAAGCGCACAGGTCATGGCCATCATGACAGCTGCCGGTGCACTGTGTCCCTCGGCATCGGCCACCAGAAAGCCCCACTGATTATCCGCCAGTTTGGCAATATCGTAATAGTCGCCGCCGGCATAAAGACTGGTTTCATAATGAACGGCGAGTTTTAAGCCTGCAATTTCAGGCAGCTTCTTGGGCAGCAGCCGGCGCTGGACATCGGAGACAATTTCGAGTTCATCTTCAAGTTCATTCTTCTTGGCTTCGACTTCCCGTTTGAGCCGATGAATGGTCAGGTGGGTATTCACCCGCGCGATCACCTCGTCCGGTTGAAAGGGTTTGGAAACATAGTCAACCGCTCCCAGCTGCAGCCCCTGGACCTTGTCCTTTGTGTCTGTGAGTGCCGAAAGAAAAATTACCGGTATGCTTGCGGTATTCGGATCATCTTTTAAACGACGGCAGACCTCAAATCCATCGATGCCGGGCATCATGATGTCCAGCAGGATCAGATCGGGAGAGGCCTTTTGCGCAATGGCCAGTGCAGTTTCACCGTTTTTGGCCACCAACAGCTTACAGCCCGTGGTTTCAAGGGTTTGATAGAGCACCTGCAGATTGGTTGGATTGTCGTCAACCAGCAGCAATGCTTCATTTTCGTTATTATTGTCTGACATCCGCTACTCTTTCACTAGATTTAGAAAAACCGCAATGAAAAAAACTGTTTTCAATTAGGCGAAATACCGCTTAAAACCTAAGTTATTTCTTTTATGCCCGCTTCGACAGATTCCGCAATGGGAATAATGGCGCCGAATCCGCTGACCTCAAACACTTCCTTCACGTAAGCATTCAGCGCGCAGAGAACAAATTTGCCGTCCCGGCGTTTCATTTCTTTTGCCGCACCTAAAACCACCCGCAGGCCGGCACTGCTTAGATATTCAAGAAACTCCAGATCGAAAAGGAGCCGGGTATTTTCATCTTCCAGGATTTTTTTAATGGTTTGCTCGGCTTCAGGCGCAGATGTCCCATCCAAACGGCCTTTAAAGGCCAGAAAAACAATCCCGTTTTCCTCTTTTTGACTGATCTCCATTACAAACCCCTTTGACAAATAAGTTCAAGCCGCCGCTTAGATGCAGATGTAAAATAGTTATCATATAATTATTTCAACGATTAAATCAACACCTTATAGTAAGATTATAGAAGCTATCTCAAAGATACCTCAATATCATACTGAAAAAGATGAAACCTGCCAATGAATTTCTTCATCCGCTTTCAAATCTGCTTCTCTTTATAGCGTCTCATCAAACCGGCGACTTTGAAATATAAAGCTTGTGGAGAAAGCTATTTAATGATACTAAGCTTTAACTTAATGGTTTTGGGAATGAAAATTTTGTACACTTTCTGGGAATTTATTTTGGATCCGAGCTTAGGCAGATTTCCAATTTAACATAATTTCTGATTTCGGCCTTCTTTGAGGTGACCTCCCAAGAAATCGTACAGATGATTAACTGTAAGGAGGATTTCGTCCATGGCTGAAGGTCGCATCAAATGGTATAACGAAAAAAAAGGGTACGGTTTTATCGAATCCGATGAAGATGGTGATATCTTTGTACACAATACCGGCATCGAAGATCACGGCTTTTTTACGTTGCAAGCCGATGACCGCGTTTCATTTGAAACAAAGGAGACCCAGAGAGGCAAACAGGCATTCAAAGTCAGGCGAATTTAATTTTTCGCTGCCTTATTTTTATTAACCAAAAGGCAGAGTCAGACAAGGCTCTGCCTTTTTTTGACCCGAGCTGGAGAAACATGAAACAACGATATTTTATTTCCCGCGACGAAAAGACAAGTGAATTGACCATTGAGGAATATGCAGTGGTTGCCGGCAACTTGAAAAGGCAAGAGATCAATGCTTTGGCCAAGGATGATTTTACCCTGCTGTGTATTGAATCCTATGAGGGCAAGATGATCAAAAAGGCGATATCACAGGGCAAGGAAGCCCTGGTTGCCACATTGCGGACGGATAATTTGTATCCGATAAGTATCTATGCCGATGTTATTGCCGACTCCGTAATCGAGATCTACGAAAAAAACAACAGCCTGTCCAAAGAACTCTTATTTGATGATCTGGCTTTGTTTGAATCATTTCAAGGTACATCATAGGAAGGCTCGGTTACAGGCTGTTAATACCGAAATCCGGCATGAAAATTAATGAATACCCTGCTGCTATACCCTGCCTTTCCAGACACCTTCTGGAGTTTTAAGCATGCGCTAAAGTTTATTCACAAACGATCGGCCTTCCCGCCCCTGGGATTGCTGACAGTGGGTGCCATGCTGCCCCCCAGTTGGCCCAAACGTCTTATCGACATTAATGTAACCCGGCTCAATGAAAAAGACCTGGCATGGGCCGACAGCGTGTTTATCAGCGCCATGGCCGTACAGAGGGAATCCGCTCGTCAGATCATCACGCGTTGCCAAAAAGCAGGCCTTAAAGTCGTTGCCGGTGGACCGCTATTCACCGATGAACATGCGGAGTTCGGGGGGGTTGATCATTTTATATTGAATGAGGCGGAGCTGACACTGCCTCCTTTTCTGCGAGATCTAAATCAGGGATGCGCTCAAAAATTATATAAGACAGCCGAGTTTGCCGACATCAAAAAAACGCCGCCACCGATGTGGGGGCTGATTGATTTGAAACGCTACGCCGCAATGAACATCCAGTTTTCCCGCGGCTGCCCATTTAATTGCGACTTTTGCAATATAACGGCGTTGCTTGGACATCGCGTGCGAATTAAAACCGCCGCGCAAATTATTGCCGAGTTGGATGGCCTTTATCAATTGGGCTGGCGGGGACCGATTTTTTTTGTAGACGACAACTTTATCGGAAACATGAAGTATCTCCTGACCGAGCTCCTGCCGGCGTTAATTGAATGGCAAAAAGACAAGAAACAAATTCGCTTCAACACCGAATCTTCCGTCAATCTGGCTGATAATGAACCGTTAATGGCAATGATGGTTGCGGCAGGGTTTGAGTCGGTCTTTATCGGGATTGAGACACCGGCTGAAGCGGGTCTGGCTGAATGCAATAAAAAGCCGAATAAAAACCGTGATCTGATCGAAAGCGTAAAACGCATTCAAAGAGCCGGCCTCCAGGTTCAGGGGGGCTTCATTGTGGGTTTCGATAGCGACACACCCTCCATCTTCCAGCGGCAAATCGACTTTATCCAGAAAAGCGGAATCGTGACAGCCATGGTCGGGTTGCTGAATGCCCCCCCCGGTACACGGCTTTATGACCGGTTGAAACAGGAGGGCCGCCTGGCCGGCTTGATCTCATGCAATACCGACGGTACAACCAATATCATTCCGCGCATGGATCTCAAAGCATTACGCGACGGATATAAAAAAATAATGGGGCAGATTTATTCGCCCAAAAGCTATTATGAACGGGTGCGGACATTCCTGCAAGAGTACAAAGCCCCTAAAACCCATATTCCGCTGGATTTTCGGGGCGTCATGGCGTTTTTGCGATCCAGCATCCGCCTCGGCGTTTTCGGCAAGGAGCGCTTTCATTATTGGAAGCTTCTATTGTGGACGCTCCGCAAACGGCCTCAATTACTGTCGCTGGCCATTACATTTGCAATCTACGGTCATCATTTCAGAAAAGTTTGCGAAATACACATCCTTTAAATTGACCGTATTTCAGCATCCCGTCATACTCGATTAAGTCCGTATCCCAATTAATTCCACATCAAAATTTATCGCCGCTCCCGCCAACGGATGATTGGCATCAAGGGTTTCGGTAAGTATTGTAATAAAATTGGCGCTGTGCACGCACGAATAACAAATTGGAGTGTTGGAGTTTCCCCGATTTTGGAATTTGGATTGCGGATTAAAACTGCAAAAAGTTAATGCCCAGCTATTGGGTCGGACATTAAATCCAAAATCCAAAATCTAAAATCCAAAATATAGATAGCTCCATTACTCCAGGTAATCTTTTGAACATGATCTTCATCGCCGGTGTTTCACCGAAGACAAAAGTATTGGATCAAAATCCGCGCAGATGCCCGGTATGCGGATTGAATCAGGCGTATTATAAGCGCATGGACCATTATCTCAGCCTGTTTTTCATTCCGATATTCAGGGTCAAAAAAGGCGAGCCGTTTATTATGTGCGATCGTTGTGAGCAGACCGTGCATGCGACTGGGCCGGATTTCACCCGGCAGCAACCGGAAGACGCAAAAACCTGCAGATATTGTGGAAAAGATGTCGGTAGCGATTTCAAATTTTGTCCGTATTGCGGCAAACGCATATGATTTGGTTAACTCGTTGACTTGTTAAATGGTTAAATAGGGGCAAAAAGAATAGTTCCTTTGACGATTTGACCAATCAACTATTTAACCAGTCAACCTTTACGATGGAATTATAAAAGTTAGGGTTGTCACCCCGGTGAATAAAAATCTCCCAAAAACCAAGGTCCAACAACTAGAGCGCCATGTGGTTCTGGTCTCACCGGAAATCCACTGGAACACCGGTAACATCGGTCGAACATGCGTTGCCACCGGATCCTTCCTGCATTTGATCAAACCGTTGGGATTTTCCCTGGATAGCAAGGAAATCAAACGCGCGGGTTTGGATTATTGGCCGCTCGTAAAACTCAGTGTCTGGGAGGATTTTGCCAGTCTGCATTCAAAACTGGCGCCCCGCCGGCATGAGGTGGCTATCTTTTCAAAAACCGGAACCCGGCCTTTCTGGTCCATGCCGTCGCCGCCGCGGCTGTTTCTGATCTTCGGCTCCGAAACCCAGGGGCTCCCCGCAAGCATTCTAAACCGGTATCCGGAGGCCACCTACCATATTCCTATCACCAAAAACATACGATCATTAAACCTTTCCACGGCCGCTTCTATTGCCCTTTACGAAAGTCTGCGGTTAGCAAAGCCCTTTCATGACTGGACTGTTTAAACTACTGGATATTTAAACAATTCGAGTATAATATAAAGAAAAACACCGGTCTCAAACGGAGAATCGCTCAAAATTAATATTTCATTACTTTATATCTATTGACATATATAGTAATGTGATTATTTTTGTTATAAAAATAGGGCTCCCTGCAGCTTGCTGCAGGGGTATAGCGGTTGTCATAAATATGTTCCGTTTGCCAGATTTCCTAACAGGAGAAAATGTAATGTGTAACGACCTGAAATTATTACATACATGACAACCGCTATATTATTAGAGCGTTTGGATCAAGCTATTTTAGACGTTATTAATAATCCCAAAAAGG
>CBDUUO010000195.1:0-5931 GCA_965370395.1 uncultured bacterium | reverse complement strand
AAAGCCATTAAATTAACTAATGAATAATGACAATTGCGCGTTGGTGGTCGGCCACTGGCGGCTTAAAATAGACAGAATACATTCAATCGACAATTTTCAATAATCAATTGTCAATTCGAAGAGTCGCTTCGCTCCGTCATTTTTTTGATAGGTCTTTTTAAAATTGATCCGCCGCGGACCTTAAATATTCAATATTCAATCGAAAATATTCAATCATTTGAAAATAGGGAAAATAGCCTGATAAAATTTTTTGCCACATAATACTCAAAAATAATATCTAAGGACCTAAGTTGGGCGGTTAACTCAGTGGGAGAGTGCTACCTTCACACGGTAGAAGTCACTGGTTCAAATCCAGTACCGCCTACCAGAAATCAAAGGGCTGCAGCCTCAGCTGCAGCCCTTTTTAATTTTATACCGCTTTCCATAATAATGAACCGAAATACGGAATTGGGGTGTAAACGCTTGTACGGTTGTAGAAAAAAACGTTTGAATAACGGAACATATTTATGACAACCGGTATAATGTACGTGCCTTTTTCAACAAATTGTTCAAAAATGAGTGTAAACAAAATTGAAAAACTCGGATCTGCGGCATTCTCGACTTTCACTTAATTGGGGTTTTACTTTGACTGCTGGGATATACGAGTTTCAACAATGACAATGCGGAAAATCTTTGTCGATGGAGGAGACAGAGGTCATAAAGATCTTCGGCCATCTTTTCAGCCGCTTTATCGCCTAATGCCTTGGTGTAGATCGGCTCGCCGCATATTTTGCACTGGACAGTCTCCAGGGTTACGACCGGATCCCACCCACCTTCCAGCAAGTGTCTGAATTCTATGGCATCCTGGGGGCAGACGCGCCAGCATTGCCCACACCGGGCACAAAGCGTCATGTTATGCAAGAGTTTGCGTGTGTTCCCCTGATCCTCGTATGCAAGTGCGCATGCCGGGCAATTTTCAACACACGCCAAACATCCGTCGCATTTATTATTTACCTGGAAATAGGACATGTTTATACTCAATTGAGTGATATGTACCCTACTGGCAGTTTTTGGTTATCAGTTATTGGTTATAGGTAGTATTCGTCCGGAAATTCGAAATCCGAAACTCGAAACAAATCCTAAACTCGATTGTTCCAATGATCAAAACTATAGGCGATAGCGTCACCTCAACTTTAGATTACCTTAGATCACCTGCAATCCCGGCCCATTCTTCTTCAAGTCCTAACTCCTTGATCTTCTTTTTGGTGGGGATTCCCTCCTTCCGGTCCCAGCCCCTTGCCCCATAATAATCATCCAGCATTCGGTCCACCTTCTTCTTATCGATCACCATCCCCTCGGCAGGACCTTCGGGAAGTTTTTCTTTTAGAAACCGTTTGTGAAAAATGGCGTCTTTTCTTGTTTCCCCTTCCCTCAGGTTGTAAATGCGCTGAAGATTCCAGATCCGTTCCCCTGCTTTCATGACTTCCGCTGCATCCATATCCCATCCCACGCCGGTCTGGAACATCTTTGCAATGCTGGTGGGCCCTAACGCCTGAAGCGAAGGCGGGCGGATACAGATACCGATCGAGTTGAAGACGGTCATGAGATCCTCAGACCACTTTTGCATAAGGACGATATCTGTAGTTTTCAAATCCGGATCGAAAATCTTCTTTTTCAGATCCTCCGGCATGTCTATCTTTTCGTAGAATTTCTTGGGAAACTCGAAAGGCTCTTTCCGATAGTCGTCCGTCAGGGAAGGAAACCGCAAATTCTCTACCGGGTTCCGGGTCCGAAGGTGGTCTCCGCCCCGCGTGCTGGTTAAAAAACCAAATGTCCAGACCGACCAGCGGCTCCTGGGGTCAAATGTGGGTATCTCCAAACCCTTGACGGTAATAGCATAATCGTCGTTACCGGTTAATGCGATGTTGGCCCGTTTTGCCCCTTCGGCCAGTATGTCTCCGATGCCTTCCCGTTCGGCAATCATTTTGATCAGCTTGCAGATGGCTTCCACATCGCCCCATTCGACAGGAAACCCTATTTTTTCTTTATCGATCAGTCTTCGTTGATACAGCTCCATGAGCATGGCAATGGTCCCGCATCCGGACACGGTATCGATGCCGTAACGATGAAATGTTTCAACACATCGCAACACCCCGTCCATATCATGGACGAAGAGTTTCGCTCCGATTTCAAAGATCATCGTGACCTCGATTCCCTTCAACTCCAGACCAGCATAGGGACCTTCTTTGACAACCGCCCAGTGGGCGCAGCCAACCGGACAGGCGGGACAGGCCATCATCTGATCGCTGAAACGCTCGATGACTTTATATCCCCGTGTCTGAAACCAGTCTTCGATCACACCGGTTTGAAAATTTTTTCCCGGAAGCGCCCCGAATTTACCATAAGGTCCCGTGGCGGCCATGGAGCCATATGTGCTGACAGCATTGAAAAAGGGCGAATTGATGATTTCCTGTCGCAATTCGTGGGCCAGTTCCCGAAACTGCTTCTTTTTCGCCACTCTAATGCCGCCTTTACCCCTGACCACGATCGCTTTGAGTCTTTTAGAGCCCATCACCGCGCCCATCCCTGTTCTGGCCCAGGCGTCGTATTTGCCGTTCTGGATTGCGGAGAAGCGAACTAGGTTTTCCCCGCTCGGGCCGATCGCCGCAACGCGAATGTCTTCGCTGCCCCATTCCGCCTCCAGCGCATCGATGGCTTCCCAAACATCCTTGCCCCAGAGATGGGCGGCATCCCGTAATTCCACCGATCCGTTCTGGATTGCCAGATATACCGGATGCTTTGACGTTCCCTTGATCAAAATATGGTCATACCCTGCATATTTCATTTCACTACCGAATTGGTATCCGCTGCTCGCAGCGCCGAACAGACCGGTGATGGGAGATTTGGCAGACACATCGGTCTTGCTGGCGGTCGGCATAAAGGTGCCGACAAGGGGTCCGGTCCCGAATAATAGAACATTATCCGGACCCAAAGGATCGATTCCCTTTCGCATGTGCTTAAAAAGGAGTTTCGTATTGATGCCGACACCTCCCAGGTATTTTCTCGCCAACTCCTCTTCGATTGGAATCGTTTCAATGTTTTCAGAAGTAAGATCAACCACGAGTATTTTTCCTGCATAACCATACATTAGGTATTTTCTCCATTCTTATAATCACTAAACGCTAATTTTTTCTAGGAGAGCGAACAGCTTCCGGGCAGCGTCACGACGTTTCTTCATAGCCGCATCATCGGATTCTATGAGACTTAATGCTTCTCGGGGACATTCCAGCACACACTGGGGATCCCCTCCGCATAGATTACATTTGTTCATATGCCCTTTTAACGGATGGACAACTGGAATTCCAAAGGGGCAAGCGTAAAAACAGATGCGGCAGCCGATACAAAGGCTATCATCGACGATTTTAGCGCCTGTTTCCTCATCTACCTTGATGCAATTTCGAGGACATGCCTCGGCACAAGGCGCTTCTTCACATTGCTGACAGGTGTAAGGCAGAAATCTGCCGATTTCCTGAAGCCAGAGCGGCTGAATCCGGGAAAGTGTGAGATTGAATTCATCGTCATGCTCAAAGGAACATGCCAGCGCACATGTCCGGCAACCAATGCACTTGTCCGGGTCCACTAGAATAAATTTTTTCATTGCATACTCTCCACTGAAACTGTCAATTGAGCGATAATCACTCAATTGGCAGTTATTAGCACTTGGAGAAATCCGGTTTTCTTTTCTCCATGAACGCACTCAGCGCCTCTTTCGCCTCGGGGCTGTTCAGCATGGGGATGAAGCTGTCTTGCTCGCGTTTGGCCGCCGCTTCAACCAGGTCGCGTACCGATCGTCTTAACAGGCCCTTCGTGACCCATACGGAACCGGCCGGCTGTGCGACAATCGTTCTGGCCGCCTGCATGGCCGTCTCTTTGAGCTTTTCAGCCGGCACCATCTCGTTGGCAATACCCAGTGCTACCGCCTCTCTGGCATCAAACATCTTCCCCAGAAGCAACAGTTCCGACGCCTTGTGGCGGCCCATCAGCACGGGTAGCAGGAACGTGGACCCTGCCTCAGGGCACAGACCGATATTTACGAATGGCATCTGGAAACGCGCTTCCTCACTGGCGTATACCAGGTCAAAGTGCAGGAGCATGGTCGTGCCGATACCGACCGCGATCCCGTTGACGGCAGCAACTATCGGTTTTTCGGCACCGATAATCGCTCTGATGAACTGAGTCACCGGACTTGATTCATCGGTCGGCGGGTTATTCAAAAAGTCCTTAATGTCGTTCCCGCTGCAAAACGCGTCCGCAACGCCGGTAATATAGGATACGCGGACATCCGAATTCGAATCAGCGCCGGTGATAGAGTCAGCCAGCGCCGTATACATGGACAGATCCAGCGCATTTTTCTTATCAGGCCGGTTGATCCGGATCTGCTGGATGCGATCCGCGATGGAAATTTCGACATATTCACTCACAGCTATCCTTCCTTGCCTCTATAAAGGGATCGCTACGGACCCCTTTAACATCAGGGTTTGAATTCCTGCTCGTGTTCATAAAAGAACTTCGCCAGTTCATGCGACATCACGGTTACCCCACCCAGGGACCAGCCACCGTCCACAGGAATCACTGTACCGTTGATATAGTCACCGAGCGGTGAGACCAGAAACACGGAAACAGTGCGTATCCGATTATCCAAATCGGGTTTGGTTGTCAAGTGAGATTTTATGTGCAGGTGCTAAGATTTTAGTTAATTTAAGTATAGCTTACCGGCCTGCCTGCGATTGTATTTTTTTGCAGGTCGGTTTCAAGGTGAGAGATACGCCCTGCTCAAGCGGCCATGAATTTCCGGGAGGGAATTAACGTCGGGCGGCACGAAGCCGAAAACATATTCCAGAAAAACGGCGGTGATGCGATAGGTAGCGCCCCATAACAGCTCTGCTTTATTTTCTTTCTCGTATCGAAAGCAGGGAAACGTGTTGACCTGCGGGGCGGTGGATTGGGCTTCGAATCGCAATCGATATCGGGCATAGCGTGCCGGATTTAATAAATCACGCAAGGGGATATAAATGATTTTTTCAATTTCCCAATTGGGATAAAATCGCTTCTGGCTTAGCACCCAGACCACCATGGGATAAATGACCCGTTGAAACATGACCAGCGGCTGCGCCGGCAGGGGGCCTAAAAAGTCTAAGCCAAATGGATTTAGGCGCATTTCTTCAACACTTTCGCGCAGACCGGTTGCCAGAAGAAACCTCAGCCATTTCGCGTCGCGGGGCCGCGTTTTGCGCCAGTGTTGCCAATAGTGCCAGCGCGCCAGAGGTAACATCGGCAACCGTAATAGTGTCGCCAGACCGGCATCCAGGCGACGGCTCACCCTGCCGCCGGGGCAGCACAGGTCTCCCGGTTGGCGGACGTTTACCGATCGCTTGTTTAAAATCAAACACGGCTCCCCTGCAAAGCGGCCTTTCTGCGGGTACCGACCCAACAAAAACAAAACCGCCGAAGCGGTTTGCCAATCAATACCATCGTTGGGGAATACAGGGTGCTGGTGGTTACGCTCATAAAGCCGGCGGATGATATGTTTTATCAGCTGAGGTGGCCGTTGCAGGAGGTTATGGATGCGATCTGAATTTAAAGGGCTCATCTAAAATCCTAACCCGGACAAGCCGGTTGGAGCGAAGCGGAAATCCCGGTTTATCGGGGAATTGAAAATATTCAATCTTTACAAGACAGTGAAAATATTCCAATATAATTTTTTTGCCACAAAATGCACAAAAATAACAACTAAGATACTAAGAAGCCGTTTTGGGATTTTTCCGGTTGGAAACTCAATTCATTACCTTAATTGAGCGAAAGTCGAGGGTTCATTTTGTTTACGATCAATTAGGGTATTAGCATGTCGCCAACAATTATTCAAATCCACAAAAAGATGCGGGCTAAATTATT
>CBDUUO010000194.1:0-5946 GCA_965370395.1 uncultured bacterium | reverse complement strand
TTAATAACGTCTAATATTGCTTGGTCCAAACGCTCTAATAATTTTTCTTCATTATCGGGCCGTTTCAACAGCGGCTGGAGTCTTTGCAAAAACGCTTCAGGCAACTGCTCATCTTGTTTGTGCGGCCAAGGCGTCTTTAGCGCATCGCCTTTGATTGAAATATGGCACATCGTTCCGCAAAAGTCTAGATTTTTTTCAATCAAAAAATAATATAGCGGTTGTCATGTTTGTAATAATTTTAGTCTGTTAAACGTTATATTGTCGCCTGTTAGAAAATCCGGCAAACGGAACATATTTATGACAACCGGTATAATCGACGGATACAAATCCGCATCAATAGAATTATATTATAACCTTTTATGGAAGCCTATAACTCCTGCAATAATCTATGAGGGGGGAGAACGCGGGCAAATGATAAACGAGAAGGTTGGTTAACAGGGGCAACAATAAAGCAGGGAATCTCCGTGTGTTTTTCATGAAAAGATCGTAACCCGGATAGGTGGCTCGTAGAGGGCTGTTTTGTAAACTTGCATTTAATGGCATATAAAAGTTTTGTGCCACGACTGATGAGAAGATCGACTTCTGCTCCGTGACTGGTTCTCCAGAAAGAAAGTTTCCAATCTTTTTGTTGATAGTCGTTTAAACGAATAATCTCCTGGAGTATCCATTGCTCAAACAGGCGACCTTGTTCTGTGACATTGGGGGGATCCTGAAGGGATCCCAAAAGAGCCCGGGTTACACCATTATCAAAAAAATAAAATTTGGGCTGATGACTCATGCGTTTTCGCTGACTTTTCAAATAGGGGTAAAGGAAAAACCCGATGAGCGTATCCTCAAGGATGGAATAATATTCCCTGACTGTTGACAGAGCCACCTGGCAATCCCGGGAAACGGAGGAAAAATTAATTTGTTCACCATATTGGGCCACGGCAATATCTAAGAAATTTTGAAACCCCTGAAGGTTCCGTACCAGGGCTTCCGCCTTGATTTCTTCCCTGAGATAGGTGATGGCATAGGCCCTAAGGAGATCCTGGGCTTCCTTTATTTTTTTCTGTTTGAGTGTGCTGTAAATTTTTGGAAGCGAACCATATGCGAGGACTCTTTGGAGATTAAAATCGTCGGACAATTCATTAAGTGTCAAAGGGTGCATGGCGCGATATAAAGCCCTCCCTCCCAGAAGGTTAGATGCGCCGTGACGTAGTTTTCGTGCTGAAGAACCGCAGAGGATGAATTGGAGTTCAGGTCTTTTTTCCATGAGGGCATGCACGATATCCAGAAGTTTCGGTACGCGCTGGATCTCATCGATGAGTATCTTTTGGCTTTCACCGGGCGCAAGATCATCGAGTTGCTGCCGAAGAAGATTCGGGTTTTTGTTGTAGGATAGCTGAAGTTCGGGATCAAGAAGGTCTATGGTAAAATGCGGCTTTTCGAAATACAGCAAGGTGCTTTTACCCACTTGTCTGGGCCCGAAAAGAAAAAAACTGGCTTCCGGCATTCTGTTTTGCAGGTATCTTTTAAACATGGCCGTTAATTTACCGTGCATTTTAACAACTTGTCAACAAAAATGGCGGTGATAGGGGTTTTACTCGTAACTTCAACAGTTGCAATGAATAACCTTGACGCTCTGCGTCATAGTCTGAACCTGGAACCGATCGGTTTAGAGTCTTAATTGTAATTTCATTGCATTTTATGAAAAAATTTTTTATCACGAAAACATGAAATATAGAAACCACGAAATCTATCTTGTATCTTTTTCGTGTTTTCGTCCTTTCGTGATTACTTTTTCTTTTTGGTTCTCCGCCTCAGGCAGATCCGGATTAGGTGAAACGATGCACTTTTTTTCCCTATTCACTCTTATGACACTGGTGCATGTGCTGATCATAGTCGGCGTGTCCTTGCGGGTCATCAAGGTGCGGCTTCCGGTGGCGACATCTCTGGCCTGGCTGCTGCTGGTGTTCTTCTTACCGCTGGTGGGCGCAATTGCTTACCTGGTGTTGGGTGAGAAGCGTCTGGGGCGAAAATTTGCGGCACGTGCCCGGGCCATTAAGGCGCGTTATGACCGCTGGCTGCAGGATCTGCCGCCGGAAATTCGGTCCGACCCTCAAGGGTTGAGTCCGCAAGCCCGGTCTCTCAGCCACCTGGCGCAAACGACCGTCAATATTCCGGCAATGTCCGGCAACCGGCTCCAGCTGCTCGAGGCGGCCGAACCGATTCTTCGTTCTTTGATCAGCGACATCGACAATGCCAAAAGATTCTGCCACCTGGAGTTTTACATCTGGACTGAAGGCGGTATGGCGGACGAGGTGGGTGCCGCCCTTCTGCGGGCCGCAGGCCGCGGCGTGACCTGCCGTGTGCTGCTGGATGCCATCGGAAGTGCTCAGTTCCTAAAGGGCCGTCTGCTGGAGCAGCTTAAAGCCGGCGGCGTCGAAGTGGCCTTTGCCCTGCCGGTCAGCTCGATCAGTGTGTTCAAGGTTCGACCGGATCTGCGGCTGCATCGGAAAATCGTCGTCATCGATGATGCGGCCGGCTACACCGGCAGTTTTAACCTGGTGGATCCCCGGTTTTTTAAACAGGATGCCGGCGTCGGAGAGTGGGTCGACGCAATGGTGCGCCTCGAGGGCCCGGGCGTCCTGGCGCTGAACGCTCTTTTCAGGTGGGACTGGGAAGTGGAGACCGGCCGCGATCTGGACGCGCAGGCCGAAAGCGGAGATCCCTATGCCGACTTGCGGGCAGGTGAGACTGACGTGCAGGTGATCCCTTCGGGTCCGGGCAGGACCGGCAACAGTATTTATCAGCTGCTGCTGCTGTCCATTTATTCCGCCCGGCGCGAAATCGTTGTGACCACGCCCTATTTCGTGCCCGACGAAGCGGTCAGCACGGCCCTTTTGACGGCCGCCGAGCGCGGCGTCAAGGTCACGGTCATCGTGCCGCAACGCAACGATTCCCGGCTGGTGCACTACACCTGTCGTTCCTACTTCGATGATATGCTGGCCGCCGGAATCCGAATTTTCGGATTTAAAGGCGGGCTGCTGCACACTAAAAGCGTTGTCATTGACCGGCAAGTCGCATTGTTCGGCTCGGTCAACCTCGATGTCCGCAGCTTCTGGCTGGATTTCGAAGTCACCCTATCCGTGTATGACCCGGATTTCGCACAACGGCTATTGGCACTGCAAGATAAGTATATCGAAGACTCAAAACCTGTGGATTTGCAAACCTGGCAGCAGCGGCCGGGCAAGGAGCGCTTTTTCGAAAACCTGGCGCGGCTCGCCAGCCCGCTTCTATAAAACAAGGCACAGCGAAGCGACATCATTATTTTGTTCTATGACCGGTCGCTGACGGCCGACATGCGGCAACGGCAGGAAAGATAGATCAACCGGTCCAAATCAATTTGTCGTCGGGGAATCTAATCCGCGATCACCCGATGCGCATGACGCCAGGACAGCACCTGTGCATCGGTGCGTTGATGGGAAACATCGCCGCCATACACAACGTGGCTTCGAATTGGGCGTGTTTTACCAGAACCTTTCATGCGATCAGAGAAGCGTTTGAGGTTCTTGAAAAAGTCCGCAGTCGTCGTGGCGCCCGATTTGATTTCGACGGTTGCAAGTTCTTCACCTTGCGCGATGAGCAGGTCGATTTCAAGTCCGCGGACTTCACGATAATGAAACAGACTGGGCTGCACGCCGCTGTGTACGCTGGTCTTGTAGATTTCGGAGATGACCGCGCTTTCGAAGATTGCGCCGCGCAGCGGGTGAAGGCGAAGTTGCCCTGGTTCGCGGATACCCAACAGGTAGCATACCAGACCGCTGTCAAAGAAATGCAGCTTGGGAGCTTTGACGACCTGCTTGCGGATGTTGGTGTGCCATGCCGGTAGGCGATGGATGATGTAGCTGGTTTCCAGAACAGACAGCCAGGCGCGCGCGGTATTGTGCGACACTCCGGCGTCGTTGCCGAGCGCCGAAAGATTGATCTCCTGTGCCGTACGCCCGGCACAAAGCTTCAAGAATCCGGAAAAGGCCTGGAGGTCGCTCACATTGATAACCTGGCGTACGTCGCGTTGTACGTATGTGGCAGTGTAATCCGCCAACCATTGGTGAGCCGGGATGTCGCGATCATATATTCTGGGATAAGCTCCTTGCCAGAGCAGAGGAAACAAGTCGGCAGGTGCGGTCGGAAAGGCACGCAGTTCTTCCAGACTGGGTGGCAATAAGACCAAGATGCCGCAGCGTCCCGCCAGAGTTTGGGCAATGGATTGCGACAAGCCAAAATGCTGCGAACCGGTCAGGATGAACCGGCCCGGATCCGGGCGGGTGTCGATTTCGCTCTGCAAGTAGTTGAGCAGTTCAGGAGCATGCTGGATTTCATCAAAAATGGCGCCATCGGCATGCTCGGCCAAAAATCCGCGTGGATCGCTGGCTGCAAAATCGCGGATGTCCAATGCTTCCAGCGAAACATAGCGTTTATCCGGGTACACCATCTGGCACAGGGTGGTTTTGCCCGACTGCCGTGGGCCTGTCACCACGACGGCGGGGTAATAGCCCGCCAGTTCGTGTAGCTTGGTTTCCAGAGTACGGGGAATCATGAAACCCAATCTGTCATATGGTGCATAATTTGTCAATCACAATTACATATTATGCAATCATTTGGGACCACAAACGGCTATCAGTGTTTTTGTCGGGTCACGCCGCTCACCGACGCCATCCACTGCGCGTTTTTTGATGACGAGAAGGCCGACGTGGCGGCCAAAGAAAGTACATTGCTAATCCTGAAATTTCATAGCCCCAACTGCCCCCCCATTTTTAACCCTTTTCGGGGGTCGCAAGGGGCTAAGAAACGGTCTAACCTGCAGCGTACGCACAAACAGAAAAATCTACTGTGTGTGGGTCACTTTATCCAGCACATCAGTAACCCATTTGTTGAGGCTTTTACCGCTGGTCTCGGCTGCCGTGGCGGCTGCGGCGTGAACGCTGGGTGGAATGCGCAAGGTCAGTTTGCCCGAGTAGGGTTTGTTCGGCTCGTCTCCCAGCTTGGCGCAGGTGGCAAGATAATGGTCAACCGCCTCTTTGAAAGCTGCTTCCAGCTCATCCACGGTCTTGCCGTGGAAGGTGACAATATCTCGAATGCCCGCCAGGCGGCCACAGAAAATACGATCCTGGGCGTCAAACTCAATGCGGGCGGCATAGCCTTTGTAAGTCATAGCGTTCTTCATGGTGTAACTCCAATACTTTCAAGGAAATCACGGGCTGCGCGTATCTGGTACCGCAGGGCATCCTTGCCGGGATGCGGGCGGTGGAAAGTTGCCTTTCGGCCTTTATGTAAAACGGCAATTCTGGAACCGCTGCCTCCGATGATTTCGCAGCCCGCAGCTTTGAATAGGGCCTCGATTCTTCACCATTCAATATTGCCGGAGATCGGATCGGCGAATACGGCGGCCAAAGTTTTTCGATGGTTGCGATTCATTGACAATATGGTATCACTTTTTGCCACCATGTCAAGGGTTTTAGTTCAGGGTTCAGCCACAAAGACACCAAGTCACAAAGAAAAGATATTAATTTCAAAACAATATGTGAAAGGGAAGAATTCATTCCTAAAAAAGTCAGATGACACTTTCCCTTTTTGTAAGTAATTTTGAATTATCTAAACATCTTAGTGCCTTTGTGGCTGAACGATTACGATTAAGTTAGGAGTATACCGTAATTTTTTTCTCCAATTTAGAAAATTTTTAGAAGAAAGATCGAATCCAATGCGTTGGAAATGGATTGTGGGGATTAGCGTTTTTCTGATCATCGCCTTAATGGTGACGGTCTATGTGGTGCTGGCTACTTACGATTATAACAAACTCAAGCCCCGGGTTGCCCGGATGGTCAAAGATGCCACCGGTCGTGAACTGAGTCTGGGTGGTGAAATAAATCTTGCGATTGGTTTTTCGCCGTCGCTGGTGGTGAC
>CBDUUO010000193.1:0-5959 GCA_965370395.1 uncultured bacterium | reverse complement strand
AGAAGACACAACAAACTACCGCTATCGGAACGTTATTTTGACAAACGCTCTAGTGCTAATATAGTTAATTTGCGAATTTAACATTTACTGTATTTCCGAAAGGAATCATGGGCGCTAATTCCCACCTTCTTCAAGTCGAAGATCTCAAAACCTACTTTTCTACCTTTGAGGGGGTTGCCAAGGCTGTGGACGACGTGACATTTCATGTCGACAAAGGCGAAGTGCTTGGCATTGTGGGAGAGTCCGGCTGCGGAAAAAGCGTGATGGCGCAGTCCATTATGCGTCTGATTCCGGAGCCGCCCGGCAAAATTGTTCAAGGGCGGATTTTATTTGACCAGAGCGACATCGTTCAACTTTCGATGGAGCAGATGCGATCCTTTCGCGGTAATCGGATCGCCATGATTTTTCAGGAACCCATGGTCTCCCTGAACCCGGTTTACACCATCGGTGACCAGATATCGGAAATGTTTATCCTGCATGAGAAGCGGTCCAAACGGGAAAGCTGGGAACGCTCCATTGAGATGCTGCAAAAAGTTCAGATTCCCGCTCCGGAAAAAAGAGTGCATGAATATCCGCATCAGCTTTCCGGCGGTATGCGGCAGCGCGCGATGATCGCCATGGCCCTGGCCTGCAATCCGGAAATACTCATCGCCGATGAGCCCACCACCGCCCTGGATGTGACCATTCAGGCCCAAATCCTTGATCTGATGCTGCAGCTCAGGCAGGATTACGATACGGCCATCATGATGATTACTCACGATCTGGGTGTTATCGCCGAAATTGCCCAGCGGGTTATCGTTATGTATGCCGGCAAGGTGGTGGAAGAAGCCAAAGCCCTTGCCATCTTTGCAGAGCCCAAACACCCCTATACGCAGGGGCTGCTGCGGTCGATTCCAAAGCTTGGCGAGCGGTCGCGTCATGGGCGTCAGCGACTCGAGGAAATATCCGGAATCGTGCCCAGCTTATATGAATTGCCGCCGGGGTGCCGTTTTTACCCGCGTTGTCCGCATGCCATGGAGATCTGTAACCAAAATCCGCCCCAGATGACGGATCTGGGCGATGGGCATCAGGTGCGGTGTTGGCTGTACTGAATATCCGGTCGGCGCAGTGGCCGACCCTACGTTGCTATGTTGGATAAAAGTATTTGTGTAGGGCGGGTCACCGTGCCCGCCTCGTTGGCAGGATGGGAGACATTTGTTTTGGAAACACTGCTGTCAGTTGAAGATTTAGAGGTTCATTTCCCGATCAAAAAAGGCTTGCTCTCCCGAGCCGCGGGCTATGTTTATGCCGTAAGCGGGGTTTCAATTCATCTGGAAAAAGGGGAAACCCTGGGCCTGGTCGGTGAAAGCGGTTGCGGCAAGACCACTACCGGCCTGGCAATTTTAAGATTAATAGAACCCACCGCCGGCACGGTCCGATTTCGGGATGCGGACATCACCGGGATGAAAAAATCTGAATTAAGGGCCCTAAAAAAAGAAATCCAGATGATCTTTCAGGATCCCTATTCTTCGCTAAATCCCCGCATGACCGTTAATAAAATCCTCAGTGATCCTATGGAAATCCATGGGATGTATGCGGGGACCGAGCGCAAGGATCGGATCGCCTACTTGCTGGAAAAAGTCGGGCTGCGGCCTGAACAGGGCCGGCGCTATCCCCACGAGTTCAGCGGCGGGCAAAGGCAGCGAATCGGGATTGCCCGGGCACTGGCGCTCAACCCCCAGGTCATCATCGGGGATGAGCCGGTTTCCGCGCTGGATGTCTCCATCCAGGCACAGATCATCAATCTGCTGATTGACCTTCAGAAAGAATTCCATCTTTCATACATTATTATTGCCCACGATCTGGCGGTGGTCGAACATATTTGTGACCGCATTGCCGTGATGTATCTGGGTAAAATTGTAGAAGCATCCGCTTATAAAAATGTCTATACGGATCCGAAGCACCCTTATACCCAGGCGCTGCTGTCGGCCATTCCGGTGCCGGATCCGCGGATAACCAAAGAGCGAATGATTCTCAAAGGCGATGTGCCCAGCCCGATCAATCCGCCTGCCGGCTGTGCATTTCATCCCCGATGTCCGCATCGAATGGACATCTGCGATAAAGAGGTACCGATTCTAAAGGATATCGGCGGCAATCACGCTGTCGCCTGTTACTTATATTAAACTTGAATGGTGCAATCGTAAATTTTTGTGTTTTATGACTTGGTGCGTTCTTGTAATCTCTCATTATTTACAAGGAGGCTAATCAAATAACCACAAACGGAACGAAAGGAGAAACTTCAATGAAAAAGACACTGTATTTACTATTGGCCGTCGCCATTGTGGTGATGGTATTCGGGCTTAGCGGTCCGGCCTTGGCGGCATCTTCCCTTGTCGTGGCCCAGGATACACCGCCGCGGATGATGAATCCGCATGGTTCCGACGCAGATGCAAACCTTTCATTCATGGCCAATTTCTTTGATGGATTGTTACAGCGTAAAGGCACTGAAGGTACGCTCGCCCCGGCGTTGGCGGAGCGCTGGGAGCGACTGGATCAATTGACCTGGAAGTTTTATCTTCGCAAAGGGGTTAAATTCCACAACGGCAATTCCTTTACGTCCGCGGATGTCAAATTTTCCTTTGAGCGCCTGAATGATCCGGCGGTTTCCGAATTCATCAACACCGGCAAGTCGATCGTTGCTGTAGAGACGCCGGATGACTTTACGGTGGTCATCAAAACCAAAGAGCCGATTCCCTGGTTCGCCAATAACATGCACCAGGTTTTTATCATGGATAAAGAGTCCACCGAGTCCCGCGACCCGGGGGAGGTCATGGTCAAACCCATCGGCACCGGGGCCTATAAGTTCGTGGAATGGGTCAAAGGTTCCTATGTTCGGATGGAAGCCAACGCCGACTACTGGGAAGGCGCGCCGCCGATAAAAACGGTTGAGATCCGTCCCATTACCGAATCTTCCACGCGCTTTGCGGCGCTGGCTTCAGGGCAAGTTGACCTCGTGTCAGGTGTCCCGGTTGAGTTGTATGATAAAATTCTCAAGAACCCCAAACTGGATGTGGTCAGCCGTCCGGCCCGCCGCTCGATCTTTTTGGCATTGAACAACAAACCCGGCAGTCCCACCGCCGATATCCGGGTCCGCAAGGCCATGTATATAGCGATTAATGAAGATGAGATTATCGAAAAGGTCATGCGCGGACATGCCGCTCCGGCAGCCCAGATTCCCGATCCACCCACCATCGGCTACAATGGTAACATCCAGCGGCTCAAATACGATCCGGCTGAGGCCAAAAAACTGCTGAAAGCAGCCGGCTATGAAAACGGATTTCAGATTACGCTTTCCGGTCCCAATGACCGCTATGTCCAGGATGCCCAAATTGCCGAGGCCGTGGCCAAATATCTGGCCAAGGTGGGCATAAAAGTGAAGCTGGATGTCAAGCCCAAGTCCGTCTTCTTCCCCGAAGTGACCGGAGGCAAGCTGGAATTTTATCTGGTCGGCTGGTTTGACGGCACCTTTGACATGGGTCGCACCTATTTCAAGCTGGCCCATACGCGCGATCAAGAGTCCGGTCACGGTATGTGGAACGGCGCGGCCTTCAGCGATCCTGAAATTGATAAACTCCTGCAATCCACGGCCGATATTGTCAATCCGCAGGAACGCGGCAAGGTCCTGCAGAAACTCAACAAGATGGCCATGGTCGATAAGATGATCTGGATCCCGCTGCACTATCAGGAAGATCTTTACGCCATCCAAAAAGGCAAGGGCATAAAATTTCAACCCCGTCCGGACCGCTGGATGGTATATAAAGAAATCTCAAAATAAGCGAACCTAAAACAGATGCCGGGGCTGGTACATTCCAGCCCCGACAGTTCAATTTCATTTTCATTTTTCGACTTTTTGATTGGGCTAGCCGAAATTCATTTCCGTTGTTGGGTGCCTCAGCCCAACCAACTTTATTCTTTTATTTTAGGCATTTTAGTCACTTTTAACGTTAGGCACTTTCTATATGGTCACCTATATTGCACGCAGACTGATTCAGGGCGTTGTCGTCCTGTTGGTCGCATCTCTCTTATGTTTTATCCTGTTTCGCTACATGGGAGATCCGGTCATCACGTTAGCCGGTCGCTATGCCACCTTTCAGGAAATTGAAGAAGTACGGCGCAGCCTGGGTTTGGATAAGCCCGTGTATGTGCAGTACTTCCGTTTTTTGGCGAATGCAGCCGAGGGAAATTTCGGCATATCCTATGTGACCCGGGTGCCGGCTCTACCGCTCATCCTGGAGCGGTTTCCAGCCACCTTCGAATTGGCTTCGACAGCCCTCATTTTATCTTTTGTGGTCGGTGTGGCCTTGGGTGTTTTGGTGGCCTTGAAGCCCTATGCCTTGCGTAACCGGCTCATCATGGCGGGATCCCTGGGCGGTATTTCCATCCCCACTTTTTTGATGGGCATATTATTAATTATGGTTTTTGCAGTTTATCTGGGGATTTTACCGCCCTTTGGACGGGGTGAAACCTTGCAGGTGGGTTTCTGGCGCAGCGGTTTTTTAAGCATTAATGGGATTACGCATTTAATTCTGCCGGCGCTGACACTGGCCATGTATCAGCTGGCGGTGCTCTTGCGACTGACCCGGGCCGGTATGCGCGAGGTGATGACCGAAGAATATATTAAAACCGCCTGGGCCAAGGGATTGTCGCCCATGAAAGTGATTTTCAAACATGCCCTGCGCAACGCCCTGATTCCGGTGGTGACCATTACCGGCCTGCAATTTGGCGAGCTGATCGCCTTTTCCATTGTGACCGAAACCATCTTTCAATGGCCGGGCATGGGCAATTTATTGCTGACATCCATCCGGGAAAACGATCAACCGGTCATTGTGACCTATATCATGCTGGCGGCCTTGGTCATCATTACCATGAACATCATCGTCGATATTCTTTACGCGGTGATCAACCCGAAGATTCGTTATGAGTAACCGACGCATCAAATCCAGAATGCTCTACAGCTTTTTGCACGACTCCTCCGCAATCGTGGGCAGCATTATTCTGGTGTTATTCATTATGGCCGCCTTGCTGGCACCCTGGATTACCCCCCAGGACCCCTACGATCTGGAAACCCTGACCCTGGAACATTTTCTGACGCCGCCGCTCTGGATGGAAGAGGGACAGACGCCGTTTCTTCTGGGAACCGATGATCAGGGACGCGGTATATTCAGCACCATCATTTACGGTTGCCGGACCTCTTTGATCGTTGGTTTCAGCGTCGTCCTGATGGCCGGAACATTCGGTGTGATCATGGGGCTTCTGGCCGGATATTATGGCGGCTGGATAGACGTGATCACGATGCGCCTGGCGGACACCCTTTTTTCGTTTTCGACCACCCTGCTGGCGTTTTTATTTCTCGGTATTTACGGTGGCGGCAGCATATTGATTGTCATTATCGCCATCTGCGTTGCCGGCTGGGTGCGCTATGCGCGCACCATGCGCGGCAGCGTGCTGGAGGTCAAAGAGGAAGCCTATGTTATGGCAGCCAAATCCACCGGGGCCGGTGATTTCAGGCTTCTGGTGCGGCACGTGCTGCCCAATGCCATGCCGCCGATTTTTGTGATTCTGGCCATCGACCTGGCGGTGGTGATTATGCTGGAAGCCACCCTGAGTTTTTTGGGTGTGGGGGTTCCGCTGACCGAACCTTCCCTGGGCATGATGATATCCATCGGCAAAAACTACATTTATGCCGGCATGTGGTGGATGATTGTTTTTCCGGGAGCCGCATTGATCCTGCTGGTGATCGGCATCAATCTGTTTGCTGATTGGCTTAGAGAAGAGCTTAACCCCAAAATTCAACGCAAAGCCTAAAACTGATCTCAAAAGAGCTATCTTTTGCCCGATAGCGGCGTTGTTGATAGCATAAAAAATATCGCGGAAATAAGGGTTGCCAACCCGGGGAAAACGGTTAACACCCGAAAATACA
>CBDUUO010000192.1:0-5964 GCA_965370395.1 uncultured bacterium | reverse complement strand
GCGGCCTTAGGAGAAGTACAGCTTGGGCGTCTTGATGATTTCATCGAGCAAAGAAGAAAAATTGCCCGACAGTATGTTAAGCATCTAAAATCATTAAGCATTAAGCTTCCGGTCGAAATAGCTGAGCACATCTATTATCGGTTTGTTGTCGGTTTAGAAACCGATTGTGATTGGTTTATCCGAAAACTTGCGCAAAAAGCGGTGGGGTGCGCGCGCCCGGTATTTTTGCCCATACACCGTCATCTGAAAATGGACGGATATCCGGTTACGGATAAAGTCTGGGAAACGTCTTTGTCCATCCCCATCTATCCTTCCCTCAACAACAGTGAGATCGAACAAATAATCGCCGGTTTTATTGGAGTTTATGGAAAGCAAGAAAGGTTGGCAGCACGCTGACATGATAGGAATAGGAAAATTTTGCCAGTATTTTGACTGTAATGGTTACTAAATCGCTCCGGATTTTATTATTTTTTAATATAATTTTAAGTACTTACAACCCCTCCATTTCACCTGCCAAATGGCACGGAATGTGCAAACTGCAATAAGCAACGTGTGTTTAAACCCAACTGTTATCAAGAATTTCAGTGAATTTTCAAGGTATTAAGCACCTGATGGCATCCGGTTAGAACATTGATGGGAATGGGAACATTTATCCATCAAAAAACCCGGTATGTCAAAAAAGGTCCTGAATACCATTATTATTTTACGCTCACTTATGGTTGAAATTGTAAAAGGCGAAACCTCCAACAGCTATGTTGAACCCGGTATTCTCCCTAAACAATCTATTGCGGGAAATACCGGTTTCGCGGTGATCGCTAGGAAAAATAAAAGGGTAGTCGAGAAAAGTTCAAATCCCCTGAACATTAACTGGTTTCTTTACACCTCTTCGGGAGTGGTGGCCTGTATTCTCTTTTTGCCTCAGGTAAGGGCATTTTTCTCACAAATCGGATGGAGATGGGCGCATATTCTGTGCATGTCATTTACGCTCTCGTTTTGTATGAATCCGGTTTTTGCCTGGATTGCAAAAAGGCTAAATATCCTCGACATTCCGGATTCGAGAAAGCTTCACAAAGAGGCGACACCTTTACTCGGGGGAGCAGCTGTTTTTATTGGTTTTAGTGTCGCTATTTTGACCAACGGAATTTTTTCCAAACAGGTATTTGTCATTTTGATCGCATCGTTGATTCTTTTTGGAATTGGAATTCTCGATGATTTCAAAGAAGTCTCAGCGCGGTTAAAACTATTGGCTCAACTGGTTTGCACCTTTCTGGTTATGAGCTGTGGAATTGTGCTGCGTGTACTACCGGTTGATCTGGGCCTGGTTGCAACAATTGGAAATTCACTTTTGACGGTTTTCTGGATTATCGGAATTACCAATGCCATGAATTTTTTTGATGGTATGGATGGCCTGGCGGCAGGCCTGGGAGCATTGATCTCATTTTTCCTGGGTGTGGTGGCCTTTCAAACCGCTCAGCCTTTTTTAGGCTGGATTGCGGTTGCCATGTTGGGCGGTTGTCTGGGTTTTTTACCTTTTAATCTTCGATCTAAAAAAAATGCGGCCATTTTTCTGGGAGATGCCGGCAGTATCGTTATTGGATTTATTTTAGCATGCGTAGCGGTATATGGAGATTGGTCCGAGAGTAGTCCGGTTGTAGCTCTAGTTTCGCCGGTCCTTATTTTCTGGATTTTGATTTTCGACATGGTGCACATTACCATTGACCGGATACTGACCGGCAAAGTTAAAAATTTCAGGCAATGGATAGAATACGTGGGCAAGGATCACCTGCACCATCGTTTAGCGAATGTCCTGGGCGGCAGGAAGCAAAGTGTACTGTTTATCTATCTGCTCGGGCTCTGTTTGGGAACCAGTGCGGTTGTGCTCCGCAATGCCAGGCCGGTGGATGCATTTTTATTGATTCTACAGGCATGCATAATGGTTGTGTTGATCACGGTTCTGGAAAGGCGCGGTCGCCTGGCGAATGGAACGCTGAAATCTAAACATTAACTGAGGATAAAACACGTGGTGCAATTTAGGGAAATCGAGAATATGCCGCAGACATTGAAGGGCGTGTCTGCCGCCAAAAAGGCGAAATTAAGTTTTACAAAAATTTCTGAAGACTTACCCGCTGGTACCAAGACAGGGGTACGGGCCATACCCGATGAAAGCCGCAAGCTTCTCTATGAGGAGGCGTCAGTCTACCTGGGTGAAATTTTAGACGCTTTACGCAACCGCAGAGGGGTTAAGCTGGAAAAGGGGTTTGAGATTATTCAAAAGATCGTTGCAGTCAATCACCCCCAGGATCCACTTCTGATCCTGGCACTGCATCAGGATGACTGGCGCCAATATGTAACCCGGCATCCCATCAATGTTGCCGTTTTCGCGATAAAAATGGCAGATCACCTCGGCTTTGAGAAATCGAAACAGGTGGAAATCGGTATGGCCGGTTTATTACATGACGTGGGGATGGCTGTAGTTCCGGATAAAATTCTTTATAAACAGGGTAAGCTCAATGATGCAGAGAAAAAGATTTTCAGGCAGCGTCCCAATTTCAGCTCTAAAATTTTACGGACGTTAGGCCCCGAGTATGCCTATCTGGCAGAGTGCGCGGTACAGGTCTATGAAAGAATAGACGGTTCCGGATATCCTCGCGGCCTGAAGGCAGATGAGATGCATGAATATGCCCAGATAATTGGTTTGTTGGACATGTATGAATCTCTGATCCACTCGAGGCCTCAAAGGGCTAAACATGCACCTTTCGCGGCGGTTAAAGAAATTATAAATACCAGCAAAAATCATTTCCAGAAAGAATATTTAAAGGCGCTTTTGAGCATCTTCACCGCCTTTCCGATTCACAGTTATGTGCGCTTGAATTCGGATGCCATCGGTAAAGTCATCGAAACCTATCCGGATCAACCCCTGAGGCCCAAAATCCAGATACTATATGATTCTCAGAATAGGAAAGTGTTAACCGAAAGAATCGTTGCGCTGCCGGAAGACCCGCTTTTGCATATCGTTGATTCGATCAGTGAGAACGAGATGAGAAAGCTAACCGGGGTATGATGCGACGATTTCATTAAAAGCGGTAAGTAGCTAAAAAAATGAATTTTAATCATAATTGGGTTTAAGTTTTTAAACACTTTTGCCGATATAACCGGTGTGCCAAAGAGAATGAAATAAAAAGGGAGCGGTATTTTATGTATTTAGAGCATTGGGGTCTCCAAAAAACGCCATTTGGGAATGTGCCCTCACAGGATGTCTTTTATAGATCCCCCCAGCATGAAGAAGCCCTGCGCCGTTTGCTGTATGCAATCGAGCAGAAAAAAGGGGTTGCCATGCTTACGGGTGAAGTGGGCTGCGGCAAAACCACCGTGACCAAGGCGCTCAACAACCACCTCAACCGGGATCAGTTCCAGTTTGAGATAATATCCAACCCGGCACTCCAGCCCACCGACCTGATTAAAGCCATTCTTTTAAAACTGGGTGATACCAATTCCGATAATGGATCCAAAACGGTGTTGCTGGACCGGCTGCAGAAATTACTCTTTCAAAACGGGGAGCAGGGAATCAGCACGGTATTGGCCATCGATGAGGCCCATGTGATTTCGAATCAGGCCACGCTGGATGAGTTGCGGATGCTGCTGAACATTCAATCGGAAGATGAGTTTTTGATTACGCTGATCCTGCTGGGTCAGCCCCCTTTGTTGAAAAATATTTCCGCGTTGCAACCGCTGAAAGAACGGATCAGCATAAAATTTAATCTTGAGCCTTTGGATATAGAAAATACCCTGCGGTATGTTGTTTTCCGGCTGAAAACCGCCGGTGCCAGTCGCGGAATATTTACCCGGGAAGCAATTGAAACGCTTTATGAATTTTCAGGGGGTATACCCCTGCGAATAAACAATGTGAGTGATCGCTGCTTACTGATCGGTTTGATGCAAAAAGCCAAGGTGGTGGATAGCAAAATTGTTGAAGGCGCCATAGAGGATCTCGGCGCTTAACAATGCATTGGAAAAAAACAGGATTAGAAAAATGAATACCCATTCAAGAATTGGATTGGTAATGGCAGGATGCCTGGCGGTGTTGCTTGTTTTGGGCTGTGCACAGCACAAAGCCTATGAGGCACCGCCGACAAAGCCGAGAGCGATTGGCCTGGTTGTTGCCGGCAAATTCCGTTCGGTTGTAATCGAAGATATGGATAATGATGGGAATCTGGATGTTGTCGGCGGCGCATCCTCGCCCGGCATGGTCACTATCAGCTATGGAGACGGAAAAGGCGCTCTATCCGAAGCGCAGATCCTTCCCGTCCATGGTGAGGTGCGCTCGGTGGCCGTGGCGGATTTCAACGAGGACGGACTGAACGACATTGTATTTTCGGTCCACAGAGAGACTTCGGGAATTCGTCTGTGGGTGAATCAATCCAATCGCAAATGGAAGCAGCAAAATGGTCCTATTAAGATCAACAAATACCTGAACGTCAAAGCAGCAGATGTGAACGCTGACGGACACATGGACATCATTGCCGCGAATTCAACCGAGGACCACAAGGCCGGTATCCAGGTGTGGCTGGGAAACGGCAAGGGCGGGTGGATTGTGGAATCCGGCCCTACGACCCTTGGGCGCTATATGGATGTGGCTGTGGCGGATGTCAATAAAGACGGGCTTCCGGATTTGATCGGTGCCGGTTGGGGTTTGCGTAGTTCGGTGCGTGTCTGGCTTGGAGATGGGACCGGCAAGTGGTCATCCACCTCACCGTTAAGCAAGGGTAACTATTACGGTGTCAGCACTGGAGATTTAAATGGCGATGGGAACCTGGATATTTTAGCAGCCTCCTACCAATCCGGGATCCACAGCTTCCAGGGAGATGGGCAAGGCAATTTTGAAAGGGTTTTTGGACCGATCGAGTATCTAAAAAGGCGCAGACGGGTAGAGTCCACGCATGGAAAAGCCGAGTACCCGCTGTCTGGATCACCGAGTTTTTGGATAGCGCTGCCTGTAGATCTGGATGGTGACAATATGCTGGATATTGTCGCCAGCTCGTTGGACTCAAAAGGAATTCTGGCCTGGAGAAACAAGGGCAACAATATTTGGGCGAAAATTGAAGATCGGTTTCCATCGGACGGGAAGTATTATGGAATAGCCAGGGCGGATTTGAATGCCGATGGGGACCTGGATATATGTGCGGCCAATTACGGTGAAGGCATTCAGATATGGCCGGGGAAAGCAGGTAAAAGCATCAGGGCCAGACAGATGGAAATCGAGCAACTGCCGTCCGTAGATCGCTTGGCCGTTTTGGCTGCACCGATCGAAAATGAAGTTTTCGCAACCATCGATGGAATTGTCGAATATAAAATTGGCCCCGGGGATGTCCTCGAGATTACCTATTGGGAGGGCAGCACGCCTACCAAAGAAGAAATTCTGGTTCGCGCGGACGGAAAGATATCTTTCAGCTTGGTTGAGGATGTACCGGCTAAGGGTTTAACCGCCTCCCAGCTGGATGATTTGCTAACAAAAAGACTTCAACGGTATGTAAGGAAACCAAGGATTGATGTCGTCGTAAAGGAGTTTAACAGTAAAACGGTGACACTGCTAGGGGCTATTGCCTATAGAAATATTAGAGGCACCGGACCCGGTGAGTATACACTCTCCGGGAAAATGACATTACTTGAATTGATTACCAAGGCCGGCGGACCGCTTGAGTCAGGCGATCTACAAAGTATTAATATCCGTCGTAAAAGCGGTGAATCCATTTCCGTAAACTTATTCGAAGCCATCCATCAAGGAGATCCGGGTAAGGATTTTGTGCTTGATGATAAAGATGTGATTTTTATTCCAACTTTAGCCAAAGACGGCAATCGCATCTATGTGTTTGGCGAGGTTGCACAACCGGGGGTTTACTCCTTTAAGGATCCTGATATACGCCTCGCAGATGTTATCGCCGAAGCCGGCGGACCCACCGTTTTTGC
>CBDUUO010000191.1:0-5969 GCA_965370395.1 uncultured bacterium | reverse complement strand
CCATACGCGATGGTTTGAAGAGGCTTGCTGAGCGGTACGACATATAGTGTTGCGTTTCGCAAGTAATTTACAAAACACGGATTGGTTTTATAATATTTATTTTTCAAAAAGAAATAAGTTTAAACCCCAAAGTTCAAGCACCAAATTCCAAATAAATCTCAAATCTCAATTTTTCAATGACCAAAACATCGTTTTGAAATTTGAATTTTGGTCATTGTGATTTATTTGTTATTTGAGTTTTGTGATTTGGGATTTAAGAATTTTGGTGCTTGGAATTTTCTCAATTAAAGAACTCAACTGGGCTAAAATATACCACACGACTTTTGTAACATATTTGTGGGACATGACACTAAAACTTACCTCCAAATTGATATGAACATCAGAAAAAACATTTTCTTAGCTCTGACCAGTGGTCTGCTATTGGGGCTGCCCTGGTCTGCTTCATCTTTGTTCTTTGTGGTTTTTATTGCCTGGGGGCCCCTCCTGCTACTGGAAGAGGAAGTCCGACATCACGCAAACACCTACGCCATATTCAACTACGCCTTTATCAGTTTTCTGCTGTGGAATATCATTGGAACCTGGTGGATTATGCAGGTACAATTGGTGGGAGCCATCCTCATCATTCTCGCAAATTCACTTCTGCAGGCCCTCGTATTCTGGCTGGCAAGCCGTATCCGGACTATCTTGAAAATTCCCCTGTTGTTCCCCTTTCTGCTTATTTGGATGGGGTACGAGCATTTTCATCTATCCTGGGACCTGGCCTGGCCCTGGCTCAACATGGGCAACGCACTGGCCACCGCGCCAAAGCTCATTCAATGGTACGAGTTTACCGGTGTTCGGGGCGGCACGCTCTGGATCATACTGACCAACTTTGCAGCTTTGAAGGTGTACGATACTTATCGGGAAAAAGGCCCGGGTTCTATTATTCCGGTAGGTGCAATAACACTGATGCTCTTTCTTATCCCCATCGTAGTATCCTATCTAATATTCCAAAACTTTGAAGAGGAAGGAGAAACAGTAAATATAGCTCTGATTCAGCCCAACCTGGATCCATATACGGAAAAATTTGACCCGGATAATTATGCTCGACACGTGGAGGAGTTTTTCAGAACAGCTGATGCTATTGTCGATGGCGAAACCCAATACCTGTTTGGCCCTGAAACCCTAATTGCCCAGCAGATTGACGAAAGAGATCCTACAGCATCGATCTACTACCGTGATTTATTGGAATTTCGGAAAAAATATCCAAAGTTGAATATTCTCCTGGGCGTACACAGCTACCAGAAACTCAGCAATGAAAACATCCCCCCGGGAAGTCGTTTCAATAGCGAGGAAAACTTTTACTACGAGGCCTTTAATACAGCGCTTTTTCTGCCGCCAGGTTCTGCATCTGCACCCCAGTTCTACCACAAAACCAAGTTAGTACCTCTATTCGAGCGCATGCCCTTTGTGCAATATCTGAGCTTTTTGGGGAAATACTCCCTGGAGCTTGGCGGATACACCGGCACCTACAGTCTTCGTCAGGAGAGTACTACTTTTGTATTGCCTGACGCTTCGATTACCATTCTGCCTATTGTCTGCTTTGAATCCATATTCGGCCCCTACTGCTCCCGAAACCTGCCCAAAGAAAAGAGCTTTATCTGCATGATCACCAACGACGGATGGTGGAAAAATACGCCGGGCTATCGACACCATTTCAATTTCAGCCCGGTTCGTGCCATCGAAAACCGGCGAGATTTTGTTCGAGTTGCCAATACAGGAATTTCTGCTCTTATTAATGCCAAAGGCATGGTTATCGCCAAGACTCCCTGGTGGGAAAAAACGACCCTCAAAGGAAAGATTCATCTTCGCCGGGGGCAAACTTTTTTCGCTCGGCATGGAGATTATCTGGGCCGGATATCTTTGGTATTAGGGGGATTTCTGGTTTTGTACGGAGGGATTCGTGTGAAATGGGAATGTCCGTGACATTTGCAAATTTTAATTGCTAATTCTTGACTTTGCGAGAGCCGATATGCTAAAAATCTAACAATTTTCATAATGCGCTAACCCCAACCCAGAGGTAGTCATAATCAAAACCAAGTTTAGGGTTCAGGGTTCCCCGGTTAAATTCGCTGCGCTGTTCTCTGACGAGACCCCAGTTAAACAGGCTTCGCGTTTAACGGGGTAAAAATTTAACCCCGATGAAATAGGCTCCGTCCCGATGAAATAGGCTCCGCATTTCATTGGACAGGCATTTCATTGGGCAGGCTGGGCAGGCAAGGTTCAAGGGTTAAACAAAGGATTGAAATAAAGAAACCCCATTTCTCTGATTGAGAGGTGGGATTCTATTATTTAAAACTGTAATCGATAGCTAAATATAAAAATGAAAACCGAATGCATCTCAACTATCGTTTTTGGGTGGTTGACTTTGCCATGAGCGATTCTTTCAAAAAGGAGGTTAGCATGTCAAGTTTTACCGATCGAATGATACGGGCTGCCAAGTTGGATGTTACTCTATATGAAGAAGTCGAGGCGGACAAGGGTGCCCTGAGTCAGGCTATGGGAGTTGTGGTCCTCTCAGGTGTGGCTGCCGGTGTCGGCAGTATCGGGTCAGCCGGGCTAACCGGAATTTTTACAGGAACAATTACCGCACTTATCGGGTGGTTTATTTGGGCGTATATTACCTATATTGTAGGCACCAAACTTTTGCCTCAATCCCAGACGAAGGCCGATTATAAGGAACTGTTACGAACGATCGGTTTTTCAAGCTCTCCAGGATTACTCCGCGTCTTCGGTATTATACCTTTTCTTTCCGCAATTATCTTTTTCGCCACCTCGATCTGGATGTTAATTGCCATGGTCATTGCTGTCAGACAGGCGCTGGATTATACAAGTACGCTGCGTGCGGTAGGGGTTTGCATCATTGGATGGATTATACAAATGATAACCTTAATGTTATTTTTCTTTATCTTTGGTGGATTTGATAAGGTAGCCCAATAGGGGACGAAGGATTAACAAAGGATTGAACTTTTGTGCTCTAAATTGCATTTTTTATCCACCTTAGATTTATCGCCACATTTTGGGCACCTGATACCGTGCCATTCAGCTTTAATTGTTATTTTCTCAAACCCTCCATGCTTTTCGCATATAAATTGATAAACAGGCATTATGTACTCCTTAGCGAGAATATTTTATCAGGAACATAACCTATTATCTGTATATTCGGCCAACAGGTGGGATTGCTTTAGTTTTTTAGGGCGCTTAGAAATGGAAAAGAGGGACGGGGTTGATTTTTTTTGATAGATAATCATTCAGGTCTTTATTGAGATCACCCCAAACCAAGAGGCAGCTGGTGTTTCTATACAATCAAAAGGATTTAAAAGATGCCAGAAATGACTGTTAAACTGATTGAAGAGACTTTGCGAAAAGAGGTCCAGAAGATAGATAAAAGTGTCCAGGTAGTGGCGGTTGAGCAGAGCAAAAAAAAGAACTTCTATCGGGTAACCCTCCTCAAAAATAGAAAGTCGGGCAGCGCAGAACTGAAAAAGGATGTAATAAAGCAATATCTTTCGCAAGAAGGCAAGGGCAAGGAACTAAGAAAGGCGCTGGGCAAGGCGGTCAGCCATTTGAGCATAAGGTACAGGAGATAGCTCATTTCCCCAGGAAATAAAAGTTAGGGGACGTTTATAAATATCTCTATCCATGCACAAGGCTCCCCTGTTAAATCCGCCAGAGGCACATAAATTTGCTTTGCTTCTGAAAATCACTGAAAGAGGTGAAATGTTGACATGCTTAAAGTAAAAGATATCATGACAAGGGAGGTCATTTCGGTTTCTCCTGAAACGGAGATTGCGAATGCCGCCAAAATTCTTTTGGAAAAGCGGATTAATGGGCTGCCTGTAATCGATGCGTCCGGCAGGCTGGTAGGCATTCTCTGCCAGAGCGATCTTGTCGCCCAGCAAAAGAGTATTCCCATTCCGTCCGTGTTCACTTTGCTTGAGAGTTATATACCGTTAACATCCATAAAGCGGATCGACAAAGAGGTGGAAAAAATTGCGGCCTTAACGGTGAAACAAGCCATGACACCCAACCCGGTAACTGTCGTCCCGGAAACCGAAATCGAAGATGTCGCCAAATTAATGGTCGACAATAAATATCACACGCTGCCCGTCATGGAGGGTGACAAAGTTGTCGGAATTGTCGGCAAAGAGGATGTGTTGAAGACACTGTTATCCGAACCGCAAACAAGAGAAGGAATTTAGGGAGCGGGCATAATCAAAGAAGGGAACCTCATGCCGCAAAGAATTATCTCACTAACCCCTTCTTTAACCGAAATTCTGTTCGCTCTGGAATTTGGTCATCGAGTGGTGGGGGTTACGGACAGTTGCGACTATCCCGCGGAGGTTAGAGATTGGCCGAATGTCGCTTGCTGGTTCGATCCGGATCTAGCAAAACTGATGGCCCTGAAACCCGATTTGGTGTTAGGACTGCAAACCGCTCATCACCAAGTGAAACCCGAGCTGGAATCGCAAGGCATTCGTTTTATATTTGTAAATCCACTTACTGTTGAAGGGGCCATCGCCGATATTGCCCGGATTGGGGAAATACTGGGTACGCATGAAGTATCAGAACGCCTGGTATCCAATCTTCGTGCCCGCCTGTCCGAGATAGATGCCGGGGTCAGCAAAATTGCCAGCGAAAGCAGACAAACCGCTTGCCGTATTCTTGACATGGATGATGGCCGGTTCCATGTCGCCGGACCACTGTCGTTCCAATACGATATCATCTCTCGGGCCGGAGGCCAAAATGTTACCTGCTCGAAAAAAGAAGCCTATCCCAAGATCACTTTGACCCAGCTGCGGGAATGGGATCCTCAGGTGATATTTAATTGCGGATTTGATCTCAACGCAACTGCCGGTATTGCGGATAAACCTGAGTGGCGGTCGCTGAAGGCAGTTCAGTCGGGCAAAGTGTTTACTTTTGATTGCGCTTTAACCTGCCGCACGGGACCTCGGATCGTGGATATGGTGGAACTTTTATACAAGACACTCTATGCGGATAAATAGGGGTTCAGGCATGGGCGCCTATTGCGCCAGCTCAAAGTGGTCCACAGATTACGCAGATTACACAGATTAATGAAGCTCCCCGGTTAAATCCGCTGCGCTCGGTTTCTGCGAAACATTTAACAGGGCAGGCAAAATTCAACGTGGTCCACAGACCCGCCTTCGCTCTGGCGCGCTTCCGTCTTCGTCAAGACTACGCCGAGACACGTCGCCGCGGCAGGCTACCCCGGTTGAATCCCCGCTAAGTAGCGGGGTCTGCTCCGCAGTACAAGAGTATTTTGGTACTATCCCGTGTGCCCGGTGTCACCTGTAATTTCGTCTGCGTAAGTGTTGATGCGGCCTATAATATCGTTTACATCCTGGTCATTGATTCCGCAATCTCGGAGTGTATTAAGCAGGTGGTTAACGTACAAAGCAAAATGATGTTTGGTAATACCTCTTCCATAGTGGACATGATTGAGAGGCCTACCCGTGTAAGTAATCGGACCGTCGAGCGCGGCGCTGAAAAATTCACGTTGCATTCGACGGAGTTTATCAATAGAGGTGTGTTTAAAAAACGGTTTGAGTTCAGGATCTGCCAAGACACGATCATAAAAGTCATGGATAAGTTCGGCGATTGCCTGCTCACCGCCAACTCGTTCAAAAAGGGTCTGTTGTTTCTCGGGCATTTTAACCATTGTAAATATTTGTCGAATTAATAACTATTTCATTACAAACTTGACGGTTTCGTAAAAAGTCTAATTTTCCCATTTATCTGGATTCCCGCCTTCGCGGGAATGACAATAAAGATATTAATATCGAGCAGATACAATAGCCGTCATACCCGCGAAGGCGGGTATCCAGGCGGTAAAGTGACTTTTTACGAGTTCATCAAACTTGGAGCACAAAAATGTTTAGCCAGATAATTAATATGCTTCAGACGTGTGA
>CBDUUO010000190.1:0-5977 GCA_965370395.1 uncultured bacterium | reverse complement strand
AATAAGAAATGGCAGGGCACTGAGTCCCGTTATCCAACGTTTAAGATGCATCCGGCAGTTCTTTCACATCCCCACTAGACCCCTCCGAACCTGCGTTCCCGCTGCTGATAATCCTTCAGAATCTCGTAAAACTCATCCTTGCCGAAATCGGGCCAATAGGTCGGGGTGACATAAATTTCAGCATAGGCAATCTGCCACAACAAGAAATTGCTGATGCGCATCTCCCCGCTGGTCCGGATCAACAGGTCCGGATCCGGTATATCTTTGGTATAAAGGTGTTCCGCCACGATATCCGCGTTAATGGCATCCGGATCAATCTGTCCGCTTTTAGATTTCCGGGCAAGTTTCTGGGCCATATGGACAATTTCCGCCCGACTGCCATAACTCAAGGCCAAATTTAGCTGAAGGGCAGAATTGTCGCGGGTTAAATCCATGGCTTCACGCAACGCCTGTTGAACATTTGCCGGCAACCGCTCCATTTGCCCGATCATCTGTAAGCGGATGTCATTTTCGGCAAGTTCTTTCTGTTCGGATTTTAAGAATTTTATCAGGAAGGTCATGAGGGCATCGACCTCGATTTTGGGCCGCTGCCAGTTTTCGGTCGAAAAGGCGTAAAGCGTCAGATAGGCAATGCCAATTTCACGGCAGGCTCGCACAATTTCTCGAACCGCTTCAGAGCCCTTTTCATGTCCTTTAATGCGGGATAAAAGATGTTTTTTCGCCCACCGGCCGTTACCATCCATGATGACGGCAACATGGGTGGGCAGTTTAGTTTTGTCAAGGTCTTCCGGGCCGGCGGAAGCAGGACTAGAATTCAAGGATTTCTTTCTCTTTTTTTGTATCGCATTCATCGATGAGTTTGATATGCTCATCGGTAATTTTTTGAACCTCATCCTGGGATTTAAAAGCGTCATCTTCGGATATGTCGCCATCGTTTTTCAAGCTCTTCAGCAGTTCATTTGAATCGCGCCGGATGTTGCGGACCGAAACCTTGTGGTCCTCACACATTTTATGAACCAATTTGACCAGCTCCTTTCTGCGCTCTTCGGTCAGCGGCGGAATGGAGATTCGCAGAATTTTGCCGTCATTGGTAGGGGTAAGTCCCAGGTCGGATTTTAAAATCGCCTTTTCAATATCTTTGATCACGGATACATCCCACGGCTGGATCGTAATCAGGCGGCTTTCCGGTACAGCAAGGGTGGCCATCTGATTAAGGGGTGTCAGGGTGCCGTAATAATCCACTTTAATTCCATCGAGAATCGATAAAGACGCACGCCCGGTCCGGACCCGCATTAATTCCCTTTTGAGCGCCTCGATCGACTTGCCCATAGTTTCCTTGGTATCTTGATAAATATCATCAATCATTGAAATCCCTCGATATACTCAGTTGGCCTAATTTTTTTCGGATCTATACCCGAAAAGAAGGCTAATCCACCGGGTGGTTTTCATTTTAAATTAATTATATCAAAAATTCAAAGATCTCACCAATGAAATTATACCCGAAAGGCCGGCGGACCGGCGGGCTGATCTGTCCTATGAAATGCGAGTGCCGATATCTTCCCCGCAAACCACCTTTTTGATATTGCCTTTTTCTTTTAATTTAAATACCGCCAACGGGAGATTGTTATCCATGGCAAGGGAGATCGCGGTCATATCCATTACCCTGAGCTGCTTCTCGAGGACCTTCATATAGCTGGTTTTTTTAATAATCCGGGCATTCTTGTTCACAACCGGATCCGAATCATACAGCCCATCGACCTTGGTGGCCTTCAACAGGATCTCGGCGTGAGTCTCCTGAGCCCGTAATACGGCAGCCGTATCGGTCGTAAAATACGGATTGCCGGTCCCGGCACCAAAGATAACCACCCGACCCCTTTCCAGGTGGCGGTTCGCTCGACGCAGAATGTAGGGCTCGGCGACTTCATGCATGGAGATGGCCGTTTGTACCCGAGTTTGAAGGCCGTTTCTCTCCAGGGCATCCTGCAACGCCAGGCTGTTGATTACCGTCGCCAGCATTCCCATATGATCTGCGGAAGCCCTGTCCATATCATAGGAACTTGCGGCAATGCCTCTGAAAATATTACCGCCCCCGACAACAATGCCGATTTGCACACCCAGATCAACGATGGATTTAATCTCCCCGGCCACATACTTCAACATATCCGGGCTGATGCCGAATTCCTGATCCCCCATGAGCGCCTCACCGCTTAATTTAAGTGTGATGCGCTTGTATTGTGGCTGGCTCACGATTTACGATTCTCCAATCTGATAGCGCACAAATCGTTTGATGGTGATATTTTCACCGATTCTGGCGATCAATTCATTGAGTAGATCTGCGATGGATATATCCGTATCCCGCACATAGGGCTGATTCAACAGACAGCTCTCCTGATAAAATTTATTGAGCTTGCCCTCAACAATTTTATCGGTGACGTTTTCAGGCTTTCCCATATCAAGCGCCTGGGCCCGGTAAATTTCTTTTTCTTTCTCAATAATTTCTTCCGAAACATCTTCCGGTGTGATGCCCAGGGGGTTGCTGGCCGCAATATGCATGGCAATATTTTTGGCAAATTTTTGAAAATCCTTATTTTTTGCCACGAAGTCCGTCTCACAGTTCACTTCAACCAGAACGCCCAGCTTGCCGTTCATATGAATATAGGATTGAATTATTCCTTCGCTCAAGGCACGCCCGGCTCTTTTTTGGGCGGTGGCCAGACCCTTCTTTCTTAAGAATTCAATCGCTTTTTCGATATCGCCTTCTACTTCGGAAAGGGCGTTTTTACAATCCATCATTCCTGCTCCGGTTTTTTCGCGGAGCTGTTTCACCATTGCCGCGCTAATATTTGCCATTTTTATTCTCCCGCTCTCTCTTCTTCGGGTCGATCTTTAGGTTCTTCGGTTTCAGTTTCCCCATCCTCGGCCGGCTCCGCTTCCTCCGCTACAGCGCTTTTCTCGGTTTCCGTCTTTCGGATAATTTCGACTACCGGACCCTTTGTCCCATCGGATATGATTTTACGCTCGCCCGGTTTCAGTTCGGCGCTGGCGGCGGTTATTTCGGATTCTTCCTCAACCTCTTTATCGGTTTCGGCCTGCATTTTTTCTTCATAACGTGCTTTGCCGGCGAGGCAGGCATCGGCGACTCTGGAGGTTAGCAGTCGAATCGCCCGAATAGCATCATCGTTACCCGGTATGATATAGTCAACCTCGTCCGGATCACAATTGGAATCAACGATCGCCACGATGGGTATATTCAGCCGCCGACCCTCCCGAACCGCAATCATTTCATTTTTGGGGTCCACCACAAAAATTGCCCCGGGCAGACCGTTCATGGCCCGAATACCGCCAAGGTTATTGTCGAGTTTGATCCGCTCTTTGGCCAGCTTCAGCCGCTCTTTTTTCGGAAACAGGTTAATCGATTCGTCATTCTGTAAATCGTTGAGATAATTCAACCGATCAATACTCTGTCGAATCGTCTGAAAATTCGTCAGCATACCGCCCAGCCAGCGATTGTGAACGTAAAACATCTCGCAGCGATTGGCTTCTTCATAGATCGATTCCCGGGCCTGTTTTTTTGTGCCGACAAAAAGGACCGATTTGCCATCCGCCACCGTATTCAGAATAAAATCGTAGGCGGCTTTGAACATGGCAACGGTTCTTTGAAGATCAATGATGTAGATTCCGTTTCTCGCGCCAAAAATATAAGGTTTCATTTTGGGGTTCCAGCGTTTGGTCTGGTGGCCAAAATGAACCCCGGCCTCAAGCAATTCTTTCATGGTGACATAAGCCATTTTCTTTCTCCCTTCATCAAGTGGTTTTTTCCTCCGCCACCGTCAACCCTGCCTCCAACTTTCAATGAAAGCACCGGGAAGCAGATCCGGCGACGTGTGTGGTAAAAAATCCATTTCAAATAGCAAATTCTAACGGGCTCCGCAACAGTTTTTTCTTTTAACTTTGATGCTTACAGATCGTTTTCTCATTGACGCGATGCGATCATAACCGCTGTAATCTTTGTAAAACACAACATTTTCATATTGGCCGCATGCGGCGGTGATCTGTTTTAAAGGTTCTTTCTGATCATGTCCCATCTCCAAAAGAAGGACACCGGCCGGTTTCAGATAGAGATAGGCACATTGAATAATATGCCGCAAATAGTCCAGACCCTCTTCACCTCCATCGAGTGCGGCAACGGGCTCATAGGCATGTATTTCCGGCTCAAGCCGTTTCAAATCACCGGATCTGATATACGGCGGGTTGGAGACGATCAGATCAAACAGGCCCGATTTCGCATCAAAGGGTGCAAACCAATCCGCAACCATAAAACGGAGCTGTGCGCCCAGCCCATGGCGGATGGAATTCTGGCGGGCAACCCGAACGGCATCGCTGGAGATATCAGTGCCCAAATATGAATGCCGGGAATTCTCAGATGCCAGGGCCACAACGACCGCCCCGCACCCGGTTCCCAGTTCCAGAATAGACTTGCACCCTGGATTCGAATCCGCCGCCAGGCTTTCCAGCGCCCTTTCAACCAGACATTCAGTTTCCGGACGGGGGATCAGGACATTCCTGGTGACTGCCAGATCCATTGACCAGAATTCCTTGCGTCCCAGGATATAAGCCACCGGCTCACGATTTATACGGCGTTTGATCAGCGTTTTAAAACGGTTCAATTCATCCGAATTCAGCGGTTGATCATATCGCAGATATAAATCAATACGTTTCGCACTGATCGCATGCGCTAAAAGGATTTCGGCAGTCGTCCGGGGACTGTCGATATGGTGCGAGTCAAAGTAGGCTGTGGCCCATTTGATCAGTTTAATAAGGGTCCAGTCAGGACGCCCGGGTTTGGCTTGATTGTGCATTTTGCAGTGCCTGAGCCTGAAAATAAGTTATCAGTCCATTGATGAGCTCGCTGAGGCTCCCGGCCAGGATATCATCCAGTTTATAAAGGGTCAGACCGATGCGGTGGTCGGTCACCCTGCCCTGGGGGAAATTATAGGTTCGGATGCGTCCGCTGCGGTCTCCGCTTCCCACCTGACTTTTGCGTTCTTCGGACCGTTTTTCGTTCTGTTCCTGGGTGATTTTATCCAGCAATCGTGCCCGTAACACTTTCAAGGCCTTGTTTTTATTTTTTAATTGCGACTTTTCATCCTGACAGGTCACGACCAGCCCCGTCGGCAGATGGGTAATGCGAACAGCCGAATCGGTCGTATTCACACTCTGTCCCCCGGGACCCGTGGAACGATAGACATCAACTTTCAGGTCGGAAGGATCAATTTGCACATCGACCTCTTCGGCCTCCGGCAAAACGGCAACCGTAACCGCAGAGGTGTGAATCCGCCCCTGGGCTTCGGTGGCCGGAACCCGCTGAACCCGATGAATGCCGCTCTCGTATTTAAATTGGCTGTAAGCGCCTTTGCCATGAACCAGTACGATAATTTCTTTTAAGCCCCCAACGCCGGTGAGGTGTTGCGCCATCACTTCCACCTGCCAGTTGCGGGTTTCCGCATAGCGCGTGTACATTCTAAAAAGATCGCCGGCAAATAAAGCCGCTTCTTCCCCACCGGTGCCGGCCCGGATTTCAACAATCACATTCTTATGGTCATTGGGGTCCCTGGGCAAAAGCAACTTTTTGAGATCATCTTCAAGCCGATTTTTATTCTGATTCAGAGCGGCGAGCTCTTCCCGAGCCAAATCTTTTATTTCAGGATCAGAATCTTGCAGCAGTTCCGTACTATCTTCAATACCCTGAAGGGTCTTTTGATATTCATTGAAGACCGATACAATTTTATTCAGCTCGGCGTGCTCACGGATAAGGCTCTGGTACGCCTGACGATCCTTGACAATTTCCGGGTCGCTTAGACGCTTCTCAATCTCTAAAAATCGTTCTTCAACCCCTTTTAATTTTTCGAACATATTAGCAACACCCTAACCCGGACAAGCCGGAACAAATTGCCACAAAGGCACCAAGACACAAAGC
>CBDUUO010000189.1:0-5983 GCA_965370395.1 uncultured bacterium | reverse complement strand
CTTCCCGAAGCCGTCGCGATTGTCAAAAAGGAAGCTCCGGATCTGGCCTTGGGTGCCTGGCAATTGGGTCCTTTCACCCAGTGCGGCCAGACCATTGAACTGGATAAGGTTCTGAAGGGAGTTTTCAAAGATACTGCACGCGTAGAGGACATCCTGGACAAGCTTTCCGATATGATCATTAATATTGGAAAAGCACTTCAGGCAGCCGGAGCAGATTTTATTACATTAAGGGAACCCGGGGTGGCAGCAGATCTTCTGAGTCCAAAAACGTTTAAGGAAATGATCCAACCTCGACTCACGCGGATTTTGTCTGGTTGGGAGTCCCCGAAAGTGCTGCATATTTGTGGTTCCAGCGATCCGCTGGTTGATATGATGTGGCAGATTGTGACCGACTCGGGAGGCCAGGCGGTGAGTTTCGACGTAAAAAACAATCTCTTAGAAACACGGCAAAAATTAGGTGATGATGCCCTGATTGTTGGTAATTTCGATGTCTTCGGGCTACCCTGTGCGGAAGAAGCGACCGTAGAACAGGCCATTGAGGGTATTCAGACCAATATTGACGGGAAAGTTGATGCGGTCTGGCCGGGTTGTGATCTTTGGCCGGATATCAAAGAAGAAAACTTTAGGGCCATGGAAAAAACGGCCCGCGAGTATCATGCCGGACCGACTCCAGCCGTTGGGCGGCTTTAAATTTAAAATAGACGGATAAGGAGAATAAAAATGGCGAGCAAAGAAGAATTATTGGAAACTCTGAAAGACGGTGTAATCAATTACAAAGAGGAACAGGTGAAGGAAGCCTCACAACAAGCTCTTGATGACGGATATTTAGCGATAGAGATGATTATGGATGGTTTGGCCGCCGGGATGGAGGTCGTCGGTGATCTCTACGAGAAGCACGAATATTTTGTCCCTGAGGTGCTCATGTGCGCGGATGCCTTATATATGGGCCTGGATGTCCTGCGACCGCATGTTCCGAAGTCGGACTCGGGTTCGGTGGCGCAGGTGGTGATTGGCAGCATACAGGGAGATGTGCACGACATCGGTAAAAACCTGGTTAAGATGATGTTTGATGTCGCCGGTTGGGAGGTTTACGACCTTGGCCGGGACGTGCCGCTTGAGAATTTTGTGGAGGAACAGTTGCGGACGGATGCCGAAGTCGTGGCCATGTCGGCCATGATGACCACGACCATGCTGGGCATGAAAAAGGTCATTAAAATGATCAAGGACAAAAACCCGAATGTTGCAATCATGCTGGGCGGTGCACCCGTAACCAAAGATGTCGCCAACCTGTTTGGGGCTGACGGTTATGCGGAATCTGCCGGAAATGCTGTTTCGGAGGGGATCAGAATGATCGGCCGGCTCAGGGAGATGCAAAAAAAAGACGCCTAGACAGCCCTCTTGGATATTGGAAGTCCGGGCTTGGTCTGGGTTGTTGTACGCACAGTTCGGTTTTCTAAAAGAGGGTGCTCAGAGCGTATTGCGGATTCGTTTGACGCGCATGCTGGTGCAACAACTCGTGAACAAAGCGGTTATTTCAATTTGAATAAGGAGTCGATGGCATGGACCAAGATAAAGCGATGGTGATTTTTCAGCCTTCCGGCCGGCGCGGCGAGGTACCGAAAGGCATTACGGTGATTGAGGCTTCAAGGTTGCTGGGTGCCGACATTGAAGCGTTGTGCGGAGAGAAAAAAGTTTGCGGCAAGTGCGTTGTTCGCATCGAAGAAGGGCATTTTGAAAAATATAATATTCATTCCAGCCTGTCCCACGTTAGCCCCTGGCAGGAGGAAGAAGACAAATTTATTACCGCCGAACGCAGGGAAAAAGGATTCAGACTCGGCTGTACGGCCCTGGTGGAAGAGGATATCCTGGTCTTCGTGCCCGAAGAATCCCGGGCCGGCAAACAGGTTGTCAGCAAGGCCGCCCGAGATATTCATATCGAGCATAACCCGGCCGTTATAATTTACACCGTCGAAGTCGAGCCACCCACCTTTGAAGAACCCACGGCGGATTTTGAACGCGTCTGCCGGGTACTGGAAAAAGAGCACGGACTTAAAGATCTGGCTGTTGACATATTTGCGTTAAGGCAACTGCCCACGGCACTGCGTGACGGCGATTGGAACGTAACGGTCAGTGTATGGAACGACAAGGAAGTTGTCCGCTTCCGACCCGGTAAGGCCGAGCGGGCTTACGGATTGGCGATCGATGTGGGAACGACCACCGTGGCGGCCTATTTTTGCGATCTCACCACGATGGAGGTCGTTGATACGGTCTTCATGATGAATCCCCAGTGCAAATATGGCGAGGACGTCATGGCGCGGATCACCTATCACATGACCTCTTCAGATGGGCTGCAGCGAATGAACGACGACATTATAGAGGGACTCAACTCTCTGGTCGATCAGGCCATTCAAAATACTTACCCCCCCAAGAAGAAGAAAAAAAAGAAGAAAGGTGAAGAAGGACCGCATGAGTTTGTGGAAGTGCCCGAAGAAGGAAAGACCTATCTGCGCCTGACAAGAGAAGATATTGAGGATGTGACCATAGGGGGCAACACCGCCATGCATCATATTTTTCTAAACCTCAATCCAGAGTATGTGGGGCTGGCCCCTTTTCCCCCGGTGATCCATCACAGTCTGGATATCAAGGCTCGTGATATGGGCCTCAACATCAATCCCGCTTCTTATGTATTTGTGCTTCCCAACGAGGCCGGATTTGTGGGTGCGGATAACGTCGGTGTGCTGCTTGCCGAAGAGCCATACAAAAAAGACAAAATCGCACTGATTATTGATATCGGCACCAATGGAGAACTGGTGCTGGGGAATAAAGAGAAGTTGATCTCCTCCTCATGTGCGACCGGTCCGGCACTGGAGGGTGCCCAGATTGCTTTTGGTATGCGGGCGGCACCCGGGGCCATGGAACGCATTGTCATTGATCGTGAAACGAAGGAGGTGGATTACAAAGTCATTGGCCGCGATGCATGGCGTAAATATTCGGAACCCAAGGATATGAAAGCCAAAGGAATATGCGGTTCCGGTATTTTGGACCTGCTGGCTGAGCTTTACTGTTCAGGGATTATTACCAAAAGTGGCGCATTTAACAAAGAGGCTTTAGCCGGGCATTCACGTTTCCGATTAAACCCGGATACCAACCAGCCGGAATTCGTTCTGGCCTGGGCGGAGGAATCGAGTATTGATAAGGACATCGTGGTGACTCAAAGAGATGTTCGCCAGATTCAACTGGCAAAAGGCGCCCTCTATGCGGGTTGCAAGCTGATGGTCAAGCGTATGGGTTTGGAAAGGGTGGATACGATCAAAATTGCCGGGGCCTTCGGCACCCATGTGGATCGTGAAAAGGCGTTGATCATGGGGCTATTTCCAGACTGCGAGATCGAAATGATTGAAAGTATCGGCAATGCAGCCGGGGATGGTTGCCGCGCGGCATTGTTGAATAAAGACAAGCGGGAGGAAGCCAACTGGGTATCTCGAAATGTGGAATATATGGAACTGACGGTGGAGGAAACGTTCCAGCAGGAATTCATGGAGGCCATGCAGATACCGCATATGACAGATGAATTTCCGCATCTGGCAGGTGTTGTCCCCGAGGAAATTCTAAAACAATAGACTGCGGTGGCATATTGGCTTCTCCAAAACCAAAAAGGGTATGTGTGACGGTTGACCCGGGAATCTGCGGCTTTCCATGTGTCATAAAGGCTCGCAAAACAGGTGCCCGCAAGGTTTCGCTGGAAATTTCCGGCTCGGATTGTGAGCAGATTCAAAGACTGGCAGAACGCCTGGCAACCTTGTCGTTAAAAGAGATTTTAGCACCGCTGAGCCGCAATCCGGTTTATATCTCAGCTGAAAAAACGGGGTGCCACCTCTCCTGTGCGATTCCGGTGGCGGTCATCAAGGCTGCTGAAGTGGCATTGGAGCTGGCGCTTCCGCAGGAAGTCCATATCAAATTCGAAGCGTGCTAGGAGCGCAACATAAATGCAAGAGTTAAAAGTGGAACCTTAAAAAATCTGGGTACAACTTCAACGGTTGCCGCTAAAACCTGTGAAACCCACAGCTATTATGGCATTATTCTTTTAGAATAATACGCTGGGGGTTCTAATCAAAAATGGTTCTTGACAATTTTAGTTGACAATGATGTTAAGTATTAGTTGTTCAGCGTTCAAGATTACTGCAGAGACTTTGCAACTAAGGACGTCTGGTATTTTCACCAGACAGCGGCAATCAGACCATGGAAGGAGGTGATGAAAGAAACGTTTATACAATTTTATGTAGAATCGTGACCCTTAATCAAAAAAGAAAGGAGATTCCCAATGGCCAAACAAATGTTGATCGATGCCTATCGGGGGAAGAGAACCGAAAAACCACCATGGGTGCCATACGCAGGGGTTCACTGCGCTTTTTTGATCAATGAGCCTGCTGACAAAATGCTCCAGGATCCCGAACTTTTGGCGAAAGGAGTCGTTTATACCGCCAAGAGATACAAGGCTGACGGAATTCCGCTAGTTTTCGATCTTTCGGTCGAAGCCAATTCCATCGGTTGTGATCTGAAATGGTGGCCCGACAATGTACCTTCCGTAACAAACCATCCCTGTTTCGATAAGACCCCCCAAGATGCCGGGATCGAAATGCCCACCAAAGACTCCGGTCGCTGGCCGCTGCTTTATGAAGCCGCAAAAATTGCCAAACCACAGCTGGATGAACTCGATTGCGTCCTGATGGGTCTTTTTTGCGGTCCTTTGACCCTGGCTTCCCATCTGGCCGGTGTGCGCATCTTTACCGATGTTTACAAACATCCCGATTTTGCTGCCGATGTTATCAAGTTTGCCGGTGAAGTTGGCGCGGCAGCTGCAGGGTTCTATGCCGAGATGGGCTGTGAGATTATCGCCCTCGTTGATCCGGTGGCCTCTCAGATTAAATCCGAGACCTTCCAGCAATTTGTCACACCGAATTGCCAACCGGCCATTAAAGCGATTCATGATGCCGGAGTGACCTCATCATTTTTCATTTGTGGCGACTGCACCAGAGTCATGGAAGATGTTTGTAAGATCGGTACCCACGGCTTTGCCATTGATGAACAGCTCAATCTGGTTTTTGTGCGTGACCTGGCACGTAAATACGGGGTAGGCTTTGGCGGCAATTTGAAGCTGACGCTGGCCCTGAGCCTCGGATTGTTGTCTCCCAGAGAGGATGCGATTGTGAGCCTGGCAGCAGGTGGGCAAGAAGGTTATACTTTCGCCCCTGGCTGAGATATGCCTTACGATGTTCCGGTGGAACATATGGATCAGGCTATCGAAGTCAGAGACTGGTTTGAACAATATTATGCCAAGTATCCGGAATCTTGGTAAACAATTATAGAAAGGAGGATTCGGATCATGGCAGACAAAATTACCATTGATGTTCTGACACTGGACAGTGTGCAGTGCGCCGCCTGCGGCTACATGATGGAGTCCATCGCAGCCTTGCCATCTGATGTTCAGGATATGATCGTATACAAGGAATGGTCGATCAAAAACAAAGATGGGATTGGCAAGTTTATTGAGCTTCAGGGTAGGGTGTTACCGACCATCTGTATCGAGCGGGATCTGGTTTTTGAGAGTATCATTCCTCAATATGAGGAACTGATCGATGAGATGGCCAAACGGGCGCCGAATGACGAGATGCGTGGTCGTATCCAGGACCTGCGTGAAAAAGGATTTGAGTTCGATAAAATCCAGGAGAACCTGGCGAAAGCAGGAGCCGGTTTGGCGACGCGCACAGATTCCAAAGTCGAATGATAACCGCATAAACATACACAAGCCGGGCCCTGCCAAAGGCCCGGCTTGTTTAATTCTATACCGCTTTTCATAATAATGATCCGAATTGCGGAATTGCGGTGTAAGCGCTTGTACGGTTGTAGAAAAAAACGTTTGAATACCGGACGTTTTTTTGACATCCACTATACAGGCCGGGAGAAGTGTTCATATTGGAAACCA
>CBDUUO010000188.1:0-5993 GCA_965370395.1 uncultured bacterium | reverse complement strand
ATAAAATGACAGAATTCCTCCAATATTCAATCGTCAATATTCAATATTCAATTCTAGCAATATTCAATTTTCATAGGGCATTCGAACGGTAATTGTTGTTCCCTTTCCAGGTTGGGAGTTCACATCGATGCTCCCATTGTGTTCTTCAATGAGCTTGTGGGTGACCATCAAACCCAGACCGGTGCCGCGGTGTCCCTTGGTGCTGAAAAAAGAAGTAAACAGCTTTCTGACAACCTCTTCATCCATGCCGACGCCGTTATCACTGATCTCGAATTTGATAACGTTATCCTTTTCAAGAGCGGTTTTCAAGTCAACCCGGAAGTTTTTGCTGGTGTCTTCATCAAACAGGCAGGCGTCCACGGCATTGGACATCAGATTTAAAAGGACTTCGTGCACGCTATTGGGGTCCATTAACACTTCACCGATCGAATCGTCAAAATCCCTGACGAGTTTAACGTTGTTTTCCCGGGCTTTATCCTGCAGCAGCGTACAAACATCATCGGCGATTTCGTTGGGCAAACAGGCTTCGAATTCCGGCTGGCGCTCTTTGGAATAGGAAAGCAGATCCATCACCAGGTTCGAGGTGCGGCCGATATTGCGCTTGATCATTTCCCAGCCTTTTTTAAGCTTTTCAGATTCATCTTTTTTAATTCCGATATCAACCAGGTAGCTGCCGCCCTTGAGTCCGTGCAAAATATTTTTGATCCCGTGCGCCAGCCCGGCAACTGTCTGGCCGACGGCGGCCAGGCGCTCGGATTTGAGCAATTCTTTTTCCAGACCTTTGATTTCCCTTAAATCCTGAAAAAAGGTCACGGTGCCCACCGGTTGGTCATTTTCCAGTAAGATGGTGCTTGAAAATCGAACCGGAATAGATTCTCCATTTTTAGATTCGATGGTCGTCTCTCTCCAGGCCAGATTCTTGATGCCGCTGTTTCCATTTAACGCGGCCTGCAGTTCGGCTGCCAGTTCAGCCGGGAACAATTCGGTCGCCTGCATTTTGTTGATGGTTTCAGATGGCGTGTATCCAAAAATTTCCCTAGCGGTGGGATTAAAAATAACGATCTTTAAATCCTTGTCGGTGGCGACAATCCCATCATTGGAGCTGCGAATCAAGTTAATCTGAAAATTGGACCGCCTTCGCAGCTCCCGGGTGGCGGCATCAACCTTTCTTTCAAGATCGGTGGTGTATTCTTTGAGCTGCTGCCTGATATCAAATTTTTCTCTGGCGCGGCCGAGCGCAATCGCAAGGGCCTCATCTCTGACCGGCTTGCTAATAAAATCCGAAGCACCGTGCTTCAGGGCCTCAATGGCATTTTCAATGTCACCGTGGCCGGTGATGATGATCACCTCGGTATCGGCGTTGAGGTCTTTAATTTTTTTTAAAACTTCAATGCCGTCCATACCGGGCATTTTAATATCGGTGATGACGATATCCGGCTTTTCTTTTTCAAAGGCCGCAATGCCTTCGGGGCCGTTTTGGGCGGAGACCACATCATAGCCGTCCGCTTTTAAGGATATTGACAGAACCCGCAGGATGTCGGGTTCATCATCGATAAGCAATAATTTATCCATTGTGCAATTATATTTCAGGTGCTTGCGGAAATTTTATGGTAAAGGTGGTGCCTTTGCCGACCTCACTTTCAATTTCAATGGAACCTTTGTAGTCTTGTACAATCCCATAGCTGATACTGACGCCCAGCCCGGTGCCTTTGCCGACTTTTTTGGTTGTATAAAAAGGCTCAAAAATTTTATTTTTCACTTCTTCGCTCATCCCAATGCCGGTATCGATTACTTTAACGCAAGTATGGTCATTTTCAGCAAATGATTTGATCGTCAAACACTTTTCTTTATCGCTGATTTCCGGCCGGTTGTCTTTTTCGTCCATGGCGTCAATGGCGTTTGACACCAGGTTGATAAACACCTGTTCCAGGCGGTTGTGCTCGGCCAGGATATCCGGAATATCCGGATCCAGATCCAGTTCGACTTCGACATCGTGAACTTTTAACTGATGGCCCAGGACTTTGAAAACATCGTTTACGGGATCGTTGATGTTAACCCGGCTGCGGACCGGCTCGGATTGTCGCGCAAAATCCCGCACGTGTTTAATAACCCCGCTGGCGCGTTCGACGTTGGTAACAATATCATTGGCCATGGTCCTTAGGTCTTCATCTTCAATTTTTTGACCGCGATTGAGCATCTTGAGAAAAAAGTCAGCACAGACCTGGATCACATTGAGCGGTTGATTGATTTCATGGGCCATTCCGGCGGCCATCACTCCCAGGGTGGTCATCTTACCGGCCTGAATCAGCTGGGTTTCCTTCTCAATCACCTCCGTGATATCGGTGGTCGAAGCGACAATCACATCGATCTCACCGTATTTTGCATAGCTCATATTGATATTGACAAAAAACGGTTTGCCGCCTTTGCGATAATGCCGCTTTTTAGTAAACAGAAGCGATTTGTCTTCAGAAATATTTTTCAGGCCTTCAGCCAGTTCTTTATCACTCTTTTCACCCAGCTGCAGAAAGGGGGTTCCTAATAATTCTTCTCGTAAATAGCCATAACTGTCCTGGGCTCGTTGATTCATATCCAAAACGGTAAACTTCCGGCTGTCCAGAATAAAGATCGGATGCGGATCGCTGTTAAAAAGGGTACGGTATTTTTCTTCCGATTTGATATATTGGTCCTGCAGGGCTGCATTTTCGATGGCAACACCGATGCGGTTGCCGATCAATTCAAGCACATTTTTGAGGTCATGGGTAAAGTGTTCGGGCTTTTTGCTGCCGACTCGAATCACGCCAAAGGCACCCCGCTCCTTGCTGCTGATGGGAATGTAAGCCAGAGAAATCAGCTTTTCGTCTTCTAAAAGATGGATTTCATCCGAGTGGCCCTCGGGTAGATCCTCATAGATCATAAACTCATTGGTCTCGGCCACCTGCCGAATCACCCTGTTTTCGACGGCTACACTGACTTTTTGGTAGACCTCTTCGGATAAGCCCTGACAGTATCGCAGGTGAAATTTGCCGTCATCTTCCAATAAATAAATACAAACGCCGTCGGCCGTTAAAAAACTCATGACCTCCTGAACGGATTGATTGATTCTCAGGTCCAGATCTGAAGGTGCATTTAAGGCCGTATAAATTGAACAAAGGGTGGTCAGCTCGCGGGTATGCTGTTCGCGTTCTTCTTCGGCCTTCTTATCTTCGGTTTTATCCCAGAGGGTTTCAATGGCGCCGACGATGGCGCCATCCGGCGCTTTTATGGGAGCTGCTGTAAACCAGCACCATTTGCCACTTTCCCCCAGACGGGGAAAAAACACTTCCGCCTCGTAAGCTTCTTCAATCAGTGCGGATTTGCGCCATGTTTCTCCATACAGCTTCTTAATTTCATCTTCACCAATTTGATCCAGGATGACGTCGGCCATGGTGGGACGCTCTTCTCCCCAGAAAGGTGTGGAGGGCCTTGTGGTTCCCACTATCGTTTCGGCCCTGGTCCCTGTAACCTTTTCCATGGCTTTGTTCCAATGGGTGACGACATGATCTTTATTGAGCACAAAGGTGGGGATGGTGCTGCCTTCAATGATTTGGGAAAGGGCTCTTTCACTTTCGATCAGCTCACGCTCTATTTCCACATAGCGGTTACTTCTCTCGGTTATCACATTGGCCAGACGGTCCGCGAATTGTTCGAAGAGGCTATCGATATTTGAAGCTTTGTATTTGTTTTGCCGTAAATCTTTTATCGCTTTTATTTTTTCAATTTCGACTTGCAGCGCTGTCCATATGGTTCTGGATTCAATGTGATCGATTAGCTCTACCTCTAAAGGCTTCATCATGTTTATGATGGCACCCAGTTTGGTATCACCTGTTAGCTCCATTATTATCTCTAGGTTTTCAAGTCCATAAAGCTCTCTGTAATCATTGGTGGTAAATATTCCCAATTCCTTCGCATAAACCAAGCCTTTAGCCGTCTTGTCGATGTCGGCAACGCCCAAGATTGTTGGACGGTAATCTTTGAAATGCTCGTTGAGAAGCAATTGAATGAAATTCTTACAAAAATTACCTCCACCAACAATCGCAATATTGGATTTGAGCAGCTTGTCTAACACGCAATACCTCCATATTACCTAACCCGGACGAGCCGGTTGGAGCGAAGCGGAAATCCCGGTTTATCGGGGAATTGAAAATTGCCACAAAGGCACCAAGACACAAAGCGAAACGCGTAACTTTTTGGTTAATATTCATCTTTGCGTTTTGTGTCTTGGTGGCGTAAATGTTTTGCCACAAAATAGACAAAAATAACAACTAAGACTCTAAAAAAACACAAAGGTTACGATCACAAAGGTTGGAACCAGAAATACCAGCGCATATTTTAAAATATAGCCGAAAAAACTGGGCATGGGTGTTCCGGCCTCTTCGGAAATGGAGCGCACCATAAAGTTGGGCGCATTGCCGATATAGCTGCAGGCGCCGAAAAAAACCGCACCGGTGGAAATGGCTTTCAAATAAATTGCATTTTCGGTCATCAGCAGCGGAACCGCCTGGGCTTCCGTCATCCCTGAATAAAAGGCGCCGAGGGCACTGTTAAAAAATGTAAGATACGTCGGCGCATTATCGAGAAAAGCGGATAACCCCCCGGTTGCCCAGAAATAATGCACAGGCTGGGTGACGCTGTTTGTCAAAAATGCCAGAGCACCATGGGAGCCTGCTTTTAAAATCAGCAAACAGGGGATCATGGTGATAAAAATTCCGATGAATAAATAAGCCACCTCGATGATGGGAAACCAGGTAAAGTCATTATCATCCCGCAATTGAATGGGAGTTGTTACCAGCGACAGGATACCCATGAGAATCAATAAGCCATCCCGCACCCAGTCTTGCACAGACCGGTGGATTCCCAATGTATTGACTTCGCCCCAGTCCACGATGCCGCTCATCAAAACGGCGCCCACAATGCCGCCTAAAAACAAAAAATTGTACACACCTTCAAGTTTCAGAGGCTCTTTGACACCTTCTTCTTCCGGGGCGGAAACCCCTTCTTTGCGATAGTGGTAAGTGTCGAGTATAAAATAGATCACCAGAAGTATGATAACAACCATCAGCATGTGGGGCAGAATGTTAAACGTCCAGAAAAAGGAGACGCCATGCAAAAAACCCAAAAACAGCGGGGGATCCCCGAGAGGGGTCAGTGATCCACCGACATTGGCAACTAAAAAGATAAAAAATACCACCATAAAGGTGCGGTTTTTACGATAATTGTTGGCCCGTAAAAAGGGGCGGATCATCAGCATGGCCGCACCGGTGGTGCCCATCCAGGAAGCCAGCAATGTTCCGATGATCAGCATCGCCATATTCACAATCGGGGTTCCGCGTAAGGTCCCACGCACTAAAATGCCGCCGGAAACCGTGTACAGGGACCACAGCAGGATAATAAAGGGCACATAATCCGCGAGGATGATGTGCAGAATCTCGTACAACGCAGCGCCTTTAAATACGATCAGAAAAGGTATGCTTAATGTTGCGACCCAGAATCCGGAAATCTTCCCAAAATGATGATGCCAGAAATCAGGTAAAACAAGCGGGAAAAGCGCAATGGAAAGTAAAATCAAGGCAAACGGTATACAGCTCCAGAGAGGGAGGACTTCACCGAGATTTGCATGCCCGGCCCCATGATGGGTGTCGGTTTTTTGATGGGGAGTTGAATTGCCGTGGGGAGCTTGATGGGCTGCCGGGTCAGCGGCCTGTGCAGAAGGCTGAGCGCTGGATGGTTCAGAATGTTCGGGTTGAGAGGCTGCCGCTATACGAACACTAAATAATGAAAGCAAAAAGATTAAAGACAATAATTGGAAAACAGCCGCCCTTTTTCTTACAATCTTCATCTAGCGCTTCCCCCGTTATAGAAGTCGAAATCGCTATGTCATATCATTTGGAATTCTCAACGTCACGTCGAAACCGGAGCGTTTCACGTTATCAAAGTCTGTCATTTTTTAAAACTAT
>CBDUUO010000187.1:0-6009 GCA_965370395.1 uncultured bacterium | reverse complement strand
GGAATCATTTGGCCTTCGACCTCGACTTCATATTTGCCGGCTAAAATCCAATCTGCGGTGATGCCTTTCTCATTTTTCACATATCCCATGCCCACAGCGGAGCCAAGCTTAAAGCCATAAGCCCCTGAAGCCAGGTTTTCCATCCATACGCCGTCTCTATAAATCGGTTCACTGCCGTAAAGCATGATATCCGGATCTTCCACCGTAAACATGACAATTTTTCGCTTTATTCCAGCTTCTTTTTGCATTGACAGGGCTGCCCGTCCGATAAAGTCACCCTTGTCCAGCTTTACACCAAAACCCAGGCCGGCCTCATAGGGTGTGTCATCCGGTGTGATGTCGGATTCCCAATGGCGATATCCGGTCTCAAGCCGCAGCGAGTTGACGGCCTGCATGCCGACCAGGCGCAAACCAACTTTTTTACCTTCGTCCAGGATGGCATCAAATACCGGTACGCTAAACATAGTCGGGAGGTAAAGCTCCCATCCTAATTCGCCTATATAAGACATTCTCAGTGCCCATGGCCTGGCATAGGCGATATCGATCTGCTGAGCCGTACTATACGGAAAGTTTTCATTGGAAAGATCGGCATCGGTCAGCGTTAACAGCAGATCTCTGGACTTGGGTCCCATAATCGCCAGCATGGCATAGGCCTGGGTCACATCGGTGATCACGGCATTGGCATCGGCCGGGATTCGGCGTTCGATATAATCAAAATCGCGAACCGAGGTTGCTCCTCCCGTAACAATAAAGAACGTATCTTCAGAAAACCGGGTCACCGTAACATCGGCTTCAAAGCCGCCTCTTTCGTTCAGTAACGGTGTATAGACGACCTGCCCGGTCGGAACACGGATGTCATTGGAGCAAAGATTCTGAAGAACGGCCTCGGCATCCTGGCCCTGGACCAAAAATTTGCCCATGGAGGACAGGTCATACAGACCGACGCCATCGCGAACGGCCATGTGTTCTTCACCCTGATATTTAAACCAGTTCGGTTTTCCCCAGTTGTACTCATAAACCGGTTCAACGCCTTGAGGTGCGAACCAATCCGCCCGTTCCCAGCCTGCATTTTGGCTGAAAGCGGCTCCATGTACGGCCAGCCGATCATGGATTGGGGAACAGATTACCGGCCGGGCGGTGGTTCGTTGCCGATTGGGATAATGGTGGTGATAAAGGACCCCGACGGACTCCACAGTCCGATCATGCAAATAACGGGCGTTTCGCTGCCAGGGAAAATACCGCCGGATATCAACAGGCCACAATTGTTCTTCCGGATGCCCCTTATCGATCCAATGGGCCAGCGCCCGGCCCACACCGCCGGCACTTTGAATACCCACCGAATTCATACCACATCCGATATAAAAGTTTTTAACTCCCGGTGCTTCTCCAATCATAAACGCCGTGTCAGGAGTAAAGCTTTCCGGAACAACTGACAGGTGGCGAATCTGAGCGGTTTCCATAGCTGGGAACCGTTTCAACGCACAATCCATAAACGCTTGAAACTGCTCCCAGTCTTCCTGGAGCTCGTGATACATGATATCTTTTGGTATTCCCTTCATCCCCCAGGGTTTCGACACCACTTCAAAGCCGCCAAAAAGGATGCCATCGGATTCTGATTTAAAATAGGTGACGCCGTCAAAATCGCGTACTGTTGGAAAATGTTTTTTTAAGCCCTTAATCGGCAAGGTCACCGCATGCATGTGCTCGGCGGCATGCAACGGCACACTCACATTGACCATTTGACCGACTTGACGGCCCCACATGCCCGCACAGTTGACTACATATTCGCAGGTTACCTCGCCCTGGTCGGTCGTCACACCACAAACCGCGCCATTTTCCCCTTTGATGTCGGTAACCATAATATTTTCCATAATTTTGGCTCCGCGCATTTTGGCTCCTTTGGCCAACGCCCGGGTGGTCTCGATCGGATTCGTAACCCCATCGCCGGGAAGATAAAAAGCGGCCACCAGATCTTGCGTGCTCATACCGGGTACCAATTCGCCGGCTTCTTTGGGACTGATTTCATTCATATCGATACCAAAGGCCCGGGCCATGGCAGCAGCGCGCAGCAGTTCCTTCCTGCGATCTTCCGTCTGACAGACGGGCACGGCGCCATTTCTTCTGAATCCGGTAGCCACACCGGTTTCCGCCTCCAACCCTTGATAAAGATCGACCGTGTATTTCGCCAGATTGGTCATCTCCTGATTCTGTCTGAGCTGGGTTAATAGTCCGGCGGCAGCCCAGGTTGTCCCGCAGGCTAATTCTTTGCGTTCAAGAAGCAACACATCGGTCCAACCGATTTTTGTTAGATGGTAAGCAACACTGCAGCCCACAATACCCCCACCGATGATAACAACCTGAGCTTGATCTTTCATGAGCGTTCTCCTTAAAATTTTATCACACCGATTCTGAAGGGTAAAAGCTATAAAACCACCTTAAAAAAATTGAATAAAAAGCTTGAACCAATCTTATTTAATGGCTAAATTGGCATGGTGTATAAGTCAAGATAATTATTTTCACAATATCAATTCCAAAAAGTTATAGTATATGAATCTTAACCAACTGAAAATTTTTTATTATGCGGCTAAAAACGGCAATCTCAGCAGTGCTGCAAATGAACTTTTCATTACTCAACCGGCGGTGACAAAAGGCATCCAGCGTTTGCAAGAGCACTATGAAATAAAGTTTATTGATTTTGTCGGAAAAAAACTGATGTTAACGGATGCAGGGGAAGTCCTGTACCAAATAGCCGAAAAGATCTTTGAAATGGAAAAACAGGCCGAAGAAAGCATCCGTGATTTCCAGCAAAGGAAAAGAGGTCAGATCAGGGTCCTATCAAGTGAGAGCTTCGGCGATTACTACCTTCCCCACATCATCATTCCATTCAGCAAGGCTTATCCTCTCGTACGGATATCAATGAATATTCTGCCGACTGAACAGGTGGTTGAAAAAACCGCCAGTCTGAATTGCGATCTGGGATTTATTTCCTATCCGGTTGAACACAAAAAATTATCGGTAAGAGAAGTCCTTGAAGATAAATTGGTTATCATTACGGCCCCTAATCATCCTCTGGCGCATAAAAAGAACTTAAAACCCAAAGATCTGGAGGGGCAGAATTTCATCATGCACGAGAAAGGATCTGCTCCCCGGCGGGCGATTGAAGAACTCATTCGCAAAAACAACATTTCTATTGGAATACCATTAGAACTTTCCAGCAATCGGGCCATTAAACGTGCCGTGGAGGAAAGGACCGGCATTGCGCTTATTTCCAGGAAAGTGGCTAACGAAGAGATACGCGCCGAACGATTAAAAGCGATTAACGTGGCTGATCCATCAATGACACGAAAATTCTTTCTGATTCACCACAAAGACAAATACATTTCAGAATCCCTCAGACTTATGATGGACATGGTATATCAATGGGCAAACCAATATTCCAAAACGCTTAAATAGGTGACTTGTAAGGTAGGAGAATCCGAAAATTTAATTGGGTATTAAAGCATTTATGATTTCGGATTGCGGATTTCGGATTGCAGATCTTAAAGGAGCATTTTACTCTACCATCCTTTAACCAATATCGTTACCCAATATACAAAATCGGTTACTTTTTCCTTTTTTCATTACACCTTCCCTATGCTCTCCAAATCGAACAGTTGATCCAGGCGGGTGATGATTGGAACTGTGGTTTCCACCTCCGGCCAGGATCGCTCCACGGAATGGTGCTGAATCCAGACGGCATGCAATCCAGCGTCTTTTGCACCGCAAATATCGATGCGGTAATCATCCCCTACATAGACCCCCTCAGAAGGATTTACGCCTAATCCTTCTAGGCATAGACGAAAGGGTTGGGGGTCGGGTTTTGGAGGGATACCGTTTTCACCGGCCACGATGATGACTTGAAAATATTTTTCCAGCCCCGGAAACTCACTGAGGCGATGGGTACCTGAGCGTCGCTGTCCCTGGGTATTGGAAAGGAGGCCCAGCTGATATGTTGAAGATAAACGCTTTAAAACGTCAATAGTCTCCGGAAATACAATGGTTTTTGCCTTTACGGTTTTCCAGTACTCGGTTTCCCACGTTTCAAGAAGTTGGTCATCGAACTCCAGGCAATAGTAAAAATACACCTCCTGCCAAAGAGAAATTCTGGAAAAGTTTGATCTATCATGAAATTCTTTACGGATTCGACGGTAATTGGCCATAAAATCTTCATATAGCGTAAGACTCATATTCGCAAAAAGTTTTGATTGGGCCGCCTTTTCGGCCGCACGAAAACCGTCAGCAGCATCCACCAGGGTTTGACCGAAATCAAATAAAATGGCTTTGATAATATTTTTCCCGCTCAATCTATTTCCTCTGACCTGAATCCGGCTAAATATAACTCAATTTTTCGTTAACGAGCTGTGATTTGGAGTAATGGAGTGGTGGAGCATTGGAGTGATGAAATCAGAGTTTCAGAGGTCAGATGTTTTTCAATACTCCAGCACTTCTTGAGCGCTTATCACATAGGCAATCGCAAAAGTTATTTTTCAGTGGAATCTACTATATGCTCCCCTTCTAACTTTAGTCACTTTAGATCAAGGCACTTTAGGCACTGCTGTTATTAGTCGCGGCCCCATTTTTTTAAATACTCTCCACAAAGCTCTTCCTCTGAAGGGATGTACTCTTCTTTGGGGATTGACAGCAGGGTATAGTTGAGAAAATTTTCCCAGTTTATGTTGCCGCTGAAGATGTTGCCGGCCCAGGAGCCGCAACCGAGCGTATCTGTGGTGGGCAGCCCGGTGGTCCAGCCGCCGCTGTTGGCATGGGCGTGCGGCATGTTGCAGACGACCCGACCCACGTTGGCCCGCTGCGCGAGTTTAACCCGCCGTTCATCATTTTCACTATGTACGGACACCGAATGACCTTCGCCGGAAAATTTGAGGATTTTCTCCAAGCGATCCAGCATTTCGTCAAAATCGGTCCATTTCCAGACGGTGAGCACCGGAGAGATTTTTTCACCTGAGAAACGATCTTCCGGGCCTACTTTTTCTCCGATGACCATCAGGAAACGGGTGTCTTCAGGAACCGTCAACCCTGCATTTTCAGCAATGAATGTAGCCGGTCTGGCTACGATGTCCCGGTTCAGGTGAGTTCCATCCGGCCACATGTATTTTCTCAATTTTTCACGCTCATCCGTGCTGCACAGATAACCGCCTTCTGATTTCAGCGCCGCCACCATATCATCGTATATACTTTCATAAAGCGCCACCGCGTTCTCAGACGAACATGATGCGGAATTATTGGCGATTTTTGACAGCCGTATCTTGTGGGCAGCGGCCGCCAAATCGACAGTATCATCCACAATCGATACGACATTCCCGGCACCAACGGTCTGTGCGGGTTTTCCGGCCCGGTACACAACTTCTATCAGCGCGGCACCCCCGGTGGCCACCGCAAAGTCGCAGTTGGCCATCAGTTCAGCGGTTCTGGCATGACTGGTCTTTTTTATGCACTGCACCAGATCCACCGGAGCCCCAACTTTTTCAAGCCCCGTGCGCACGTGTCGAACCGTTTCATAGGAGGTCTTTTGGGTGCGCGGATGGGGTGAGACGATCTGCGCGTTTCGAGTCTTCAATGTGCTCAGGGCCAGGCAGCAGATCGTTGATTCCGGGTTTGTACAGGGAACAACGTTGGCAATCACACCGATCGGTTTGGCGTATTTGCGGATCCCCAGGGCTTTGTTCTCTTCAATCAGACCGCAGGTTTTGGCGTTGCGCATATCCCAGAGGGTACCCAGTGTCTTATTCTTGATTTTATTCACTTTATCTTCGGCATTTCCGATGGCGGATTCATCCACGGCCATATGGCCCAACTTATGGCGAACGTCTTCTTTTAAAAGCTCCCAGGCCACTGCCTGAACCATCTCGTCGACTTTTTCCTGAGGCCAGTATTCGACTTCACGAAACGCTTTTCTGGCTTTGTCAACCATTTCCTGAATATTGTCTTCCATAACAGTAATCTAACCTCCAT
>CBDUUO010000186.1:0-6035 GCA_965370395.1 uncultured bacterium | reverse complement strand
TCAAATTCATAGAATATCCCGGTTTGTAATCTCTCGCAATTAACTTAAGCAACTGTTGTACTGATCACAATTGCAATTTCCCGTTTCTTTGTCGGGTAAGTCTTTTGCCAATCACATCGAATCTTTGCTTTTTTCCTCCTGGAAGTATTTGATAAGCTCATTGAGTTTGTCCGGCATTATTTCGGCGAGGTTGTTTTTTTCATAGGGATCTTCCGTAAGATTGTAAAGCTGCCACTTTGCGTTTAATTCATTTTTGAGTATTTTCCAGTCGGCTTTGCGGAGTGCGATACGATCGCGTTCATTTCCCCATACCCAGTAAAGCTGACGTTTTGTCAAATTGTGTTTTTGGCCTGTAAGAGCTGGCCAGATGTTTTGCCCGTCCCATAGAGGGTCTGTTTTTGGGGTAAAGCCTGACAGTGCAGCCAATGTCGGCATCCAGTCCACAGCGTGCATGGGGGCGGTCACTTTTTGAGGTTTCAATTTTCCGGGCCAGTTGACAATTGCCGGGACTCTCATTCCTCCTTCATATACGTCACTTTTGCCGCCTCGAAGTGGAGAATTGGAGCTGAAATCTTTGAGGGGCGGGTCAGGCGGAGGGTAGTTGTTGCCTTCGTATCTGCCGATAAAGCCGCCATTGTCTGAGAAGAAAATCACAATTGTATCGTCTCGTTTGCCGTTGTGTTCGAGTGAATTGATTATTCGTCCTACACAGTGATCCAAATGTGTAAGAGCTGCTGCCATGAGTTTTCTGTCCGGGTTTTTGATATGGCGGTTGGTTTTCAGCCACTTATCTTCTTCGACAAGCGGAGTGTGTACGGAGTGAAAGGGTACATACAGAAAGAACGGCTTTTTGTGTTCTTCATTTATCCATTTGACGGCTTGGTTTGTTACGAGGTCTGTGGCGTGACCTTCCTCCTCAATGAACTTGAGATTTTTATGCCATGTTTTGGCGAAAGGCGTATTTAACCTGTATCGGTGATCGTACATTCCGACAGCGCCTGCCAGAGAACCGTAACTGAAATCAAATCCGTAATGATTCGGACCCCATTCGGGCTTTGAGCCCATGTGCCATTTGCCGGTAATGGCGGTTTCGTATCCCTGAGATTTAAGCATTGATGCCATTGTCAATGTGCCGAATGGATAAGATTGTTCATTTGAAGCCGATGTGCAATGCGGGCCGAATCTGCTTGGGTATCGACCGGTTATTAAGGCAACTCGTGTTGGTGTACATTGAGGTTGTACGTAGTGACAGTCCAGTTCAACTCCTGTTTTGGCAAGTTTGTCTAAGATTGGAGTTTTAATCTCGGAACTGTGATAGCCGATATCGGCCCAGCCCTGGTCGTCGGAGACGATTAGAACAATATTCGGCTTAGTCTGTTTTGTCGCAGTGTTTTGTTTTTGCCCTGAGAGACAGCCGGGCAGAAGAATTGATGAGCCTATTAAAGCTGTTTGCTGAAGGAATTCGCGTCTGTTCATTGTTTGCATTGTTAATCTCCTACTAACTGGGATTTCCCATAAACAATCGTATATCTTAGCTCAGCTGCGCCGTTGAGACTGGTTTGGATGTTACAACCTTGGCGGTACCCAATCTGGAATTCCTCGTTCTTTCAACTGTTTCTCGTAGCGGACTTCCTGGGGATGGTCTTTGGCATAGGGACGGTCCTCGTTGACCATCAGCGGCAGCGTTTCTGCCCACCATTTGTCGTAAGCCTTGCGGAGTTTTTCTACCACTTCCGGATGCTTCTCGATCACGTTAGTACTTTCGTACGGGTCGTTGGCAATGTCGTACAGTTCCTTGTTGTTCACAAAACGCCATCGCTGGGTGCGGACAGCGCATTTTTTGAATTTTGATTTATTCGGATCTTCACCTTTTTTCCAACGCCCAACGTGGACGAAAAGCTCGCGGTCCGGCCAATTCGCCTTTGGGTCTTCCAGCAGCGGCAGCATGGAGCGTCCGTCTATTTTCTGTATTCCGTCCGGAATCTTTGCACCGGCCAGGTCGCAAAAGGTCTGATAGAGATCAATGTGGGCCGTCAGCGCCGAAATATCGACGCCTTCTCCAAGGATACCCTTCCATCGCCAAAATGCCGGCACGTGCGTACCGCCTTCATAGGACGACCCCTTGCCGGTCTTGAAGCCTGCGGTGTATATCTTCACCTTCTTACCGTTCAAGGTGCCTCTGCGACCGGCTTGGCCATTGTCGGTCATGAAGATAACCAGCGTGTTGTCCCACGCCTTCCATTCATCAAGCTTTTGTACGAGCAGTCCGAAATTCTCATCAATATTTTCGATCATGCCGTAGCGGCCTGCGGTGCCATTGTCGTAGCCCATATCAAGAAAACGCTTTTTGTTCTTTTCCGGGGCGAGCATTGGCCCATGCGGCGCATTAGTAGAGATGTAAGCAAAGAACGGCGTTTTTGATTCATGCTGTTTCTTGATCCAGCCAAGTGCGGCCTGGAAAAAGACATCGGTACAGAACCCCTTCGTTTGAACGATCGTGTCGTTATGCAGAATCACATTGTCGAAATATTTTCCTTCTTTGACCTGGTTTGGCGGAAAGTCCGCGCAGCTGCCCTTATAAGCTTGGCCGATGCCGCCGGCGCCGTGTATAAACACCTCGCTGAATCCCCGGTTGTAAGGTTGGAACTCATCGGCGTCACCCAGGTGCCACTTGCCGAAAATACCGGTTTCATAACCAGCCGTCCGCAGCACCTGCGGCATGGTGGTCGTCGAAAGCGCCATCAACTCGCGCTCTTGGATGGTATGCGTTACCCCGTTGCGGAACTCATGACGGCCGCTCATGATCGCCGAACGCGTCGGTGAGCAGGTCGGACTGACATGAAACTCGCGGAAGCGGGTGGATTTTTCGTAGAACTTGTCGAGGTTCGGCGTCTTCAGCACGGGGTTTCCAAGGCAGGACAAATCCCCCATGCCCTGATCGTCCGTCATTACCAAGATAATATTTGGACGACTGTTCTTTAGCGATTTGCCTTTTAGAGCAGTTTGACTCAATCTGCATCCGGACATAAGGCTTGATGTTGTAATTGAAATTATCTTTAAGAAATTACGTCGATTCATGTGTTCGTCCTTTCTCACACAGTGAGGAACCATTGTATTCATTTTTTTTGCACCAATCCGTAGATGCCGTAAATTAACTCGGCCAGCCGTGTTTTCTGATATGTTCACCGACGTCGTTCAAGGTTTTTATATCCTCCGGATGGATCGAACCATCCGGCAGCGGCCCGGTATTCAAAAGCAAATTACTCTTTTGCTGAAAAGCCGACGCCAGCATTTCTAATACTTCTTCAGCAGTTTTGTGTGCTGCCTTTTTATTATATCCCCACGTCTTATTCTGAAGTGTATCACAGATTTCGTTGTGTTTGACTTTATTGCTGTCCCAAGCTTTTTTTGCGATCTCGGCAGCTTTATCACCATATTTTGTTCGGATTCTATCTTCCAATGACCGTCCGCTGTGTTCCGGGGCGGCAAAATCTTCAGTGCCGGTTACGCCCTGCTTGAAACTGATGAGTGTATGGGGCTGGAGGCGCCGCACCAGCGCGTAGGTTTGCTTTATCGGAAATAAATCCGGGCGGCCGTAGTATCCCATCAAAGGATCGAACCACATCCCGGCGATCGGGCCGTAATTTGTCATCAATTCACGAATCTGACCGTGGGCGTATTTCATGTATTTAAGGAAGTCTTCGTCGTTTTGCCACCGGTAGGTCGGGTCCGGAGATTTATAGGCCGGCTGAACGATATTGTTATATTTTCGCGGATAAAAATAAGAATGCTGCCAGTCGGCTCCAAGAGAATAATATAAAAACAGCGCCAATCCTTTTTTGTGGCATTGTTCCGCAAGTTCGGCAATCAAATCCCGCTTAGCAGGGCTATTGACACTATGGTAATCGCTGGTGGAAGTTTCAAACAGGCAGAAACCATCGTGATGTCGACTTGTAATGTTAACATACTTCATCTCTGCCTGACATGCCAGGTCGGTGATGAAATCAGCATCGAATTTATCCGGTTTAAATGTGGCCTGTAACTTTTTATATTCGGCTACTGGGATTTGCTCTCTAAACATAACCCATTCACCGCGTCCCAATTGGCTGTATAAGCCATAGTGCATAAACAGACCGAATCTGGCCTGGGCAAACCATTTCTGTGCGGCCTGACGGGGATCAACTTGATAGACCGCATCATAATCCTTCAGATACGAGGGGACAAGGGTTGGTGACAGCATGGTCGAAGACTTTTTTGAAAACTCGCATCCGGCCAGCAGGCCTGCTGATGCAAGCGAACCTATCTTTAAAAATTCACGTCTTGAGAGCATTACTATTTATCCTTTAATATAAAAAAGTTTTAATTCGAATTGTTTTCTAAGCGAGGTGCACTGTATCCTTGCTCTCTTATTTTTTCCAACAGTGCCCTTAGCTGTTTTGCCTTTTCAGGATGTTTGTCAATTATGTTATTTTTTTGGCCGACATCCTTTTTGAGATTATAAAGATATGCCTTCTGATTGCCTTCTGGATTATAACCGTGTTTCTTTTCCCACTGCTTATGAATATTCTTTCTGGAATAACCGCTTCGTGTGTCAAGCAGAAGCCAGTCACCTTCTCTGATAGCATACTTATTGGCAAAGGTATTGTGAATATGAACCGTTCGAGGGCTGGTATCGGTTAGGCCGGTAAATAACGGCAGTAAGTTATGCGAGTCCTGAGCCTGGTCTGCCGGTAGCTGAAAATCAACAACAGAAGCAATTGTTGCCATAATGTCGATCTGGGAAACGAGTTGGTTGGAGGTTTTGCCGGAAGGGACTTTGTCGGGCCATTTGACGATGTAAGGAACACGATGGCCGCCTTCGTAAATGTCACGCTTAAGCCCCCGCAATGGAGACGCCGACCAATGGTCAAATTTTGCATCTCTTTCGTAAGCATAAGCCTCCGGGCCGTTGTCGGCTGTAAAGATCACAAGTGTATTTTCGGATTGGCCAGATTCGGCGAGGGCATTTAGCAATTGACCGATAGAGTAATCAGTTTCATGAACAAAATCACCGTAAGGCCCGGCCTTTGATTTACCGTCAAACTTATCATTTGGAATGATCGGAGCATGCGGCGACGGGTACGCAAAGTACAGGAAAAACGGATAATCTGTTTTTGCCTGGGCCTTTATAAACTCAACACCTTTTTTCGTAGTAGTCGGGATATTCTGATACGGATTCCAATCGCTTGCCATTGGTCCCGGGCGACACTCCCAGCGGCCCTCTTTGATCTTTTTCCACTTTGAAGTATCCATCATGGTATCGGGGGCCTTTACGACCTTGTCGTTTTCGATCCAGCAGTACGGCGGAAAATTGATAACCGTATCGCCGAAGTAATAATCAAAACCATGATCCAGCGGTCCGTCGGGTATGGATTTGGTCCAGTCAAACGATTCTGGTGTTACAGGTTTCTTTCCTTTTTCAGCAGAATCCGCGGCGGGCTTTCGAATCGCATCCCAGTCCCACCCCAGGTGCCACTTGCCGATGGCCGCGGTGGTATAGTTCTTTGTCTTGAGCATCTCCGGCAGTGTTAAACGTTCCTTGTCAAGCGCCGACGAACCAAATGACGATACGATACCATGGAATTTCCGCCAGTGATGACGGCCGGTAAGCAGTGCATAACGCGAGGGTGTGCATATCCCCGAAGATGAGTGACCGTCTGTAAAACGCATCCCCTCTGAGGCAAGTTTGTCCAGGTTAGGCGTAGGTATCTTTGAAGCGGGATTGTAACAACCAAGATCACCGTAACCCAAATCGTCGGCATAAATAATGAGAATGTTGGGCCGGGTCTTTTGCTGTGTTTGGGCTAGAGATCTGGTTTTGTTGCTGGCACAGCCGGATAGTGAAAAAACGCCGATTGATAGTGCACAATTTTTTAAAAAACATCTTCGATTCATCACAATTTCCTTAAAACTTATGGAGTAAACGTGATCTGCTGTCCTGGTTTAGTGTTATGTGTTTGCGTTTTGCGGCCGTAGCGGATATTCAACTGTCCGCC